>JAFUBF010000214.1 GCA_017460325.1 Clostridia bacterium
CATAATCACTCTGTTCCTCCGAAATTCGCTCCGGCATGGCGGAAAAGAAGAAAATGAGCAGCATCCACAGGATCGCCGGCACAAAAAAGAGTCGGTCACGATGCTTTCCCTTCATCTCTCCCTCACCTGTTCTCGCGCAGATGCCGATGTGTCCGCCCGTTTCAGGGCACAGACCGCCAGGAACAAAAGAACCCCGACAATGGCCCCGCTGCTGTCAATACAGACATCCCGCAGTTGCATGCTCCGTCCGGGAACAAACGACTGATGAAATTCATCCAGACAGGCATAGGCGGCGCAGATGAGGATTGCCGGCATCCAGGGCCTGATTCCGTTCAGGAACAGCGCCCGGGCCACCAGAAAGCCCAGTACCGCATACTCGGTAAAGTGCGCCGCCTTTCGGATAAAGAACGCAAGGCCGGCCCTCTCCAGAGCCACTGCCGTGTTCTCTCCGAAAAGACCGCGGACGATGGACAGCACCAGCGCCACCACCCTTCCGCTCTGCAGGGAAGACTCGTCCCCGGAAAAGGCGGAAAAGGCAAAGATCAGGACCATCCACAGGCCTGCGTAAAGGATTGCCCGTTGCTTTTTTCCCATGACCGGTCTCATTCCCCCACCAGATGCACCATCTGCGGTACGTGTCCGGTATACGGCAGAAAACGTTCCAGCACATCCGCGGTACGGATTTTCAGGCTGCTGGTATTGATGCAGGGATGACAGCCGATGTACGGTTCCCGGAGGACATCCTCATCCACCAGCAGGGTCACCCGCTTTTCCGTATCAAAGATCAGCCCCATAATGGACGCGCTGCCCGGCGTGGTGCAGAGAAACCGCTCCATCTGCTCCGGGCTTCCGAAGGAAAGACGCGCAGAATGAATCTGCGAGGAAAGCTCTTTGGTCTTGAAGACCTTGGTCCCCGGCATCATGAGGAGATAAAACGCCGTCTGCTGCCGGTTGCACAGGAACAGATTCTTGCAGATCGTAATCCCCAGCACGGCATCAATCCGCTGACAGGCCTCCATATCCGCCGCCGGCTCATGATCCGTCCGCTGAAAAGGGATCCCCAGTGCATCCAGCGTATCGTATACCCGGATCTCCCGCGCAGACCGGCCTGTTTCATCCGCCGGCCGGCCATCCATCAGTGAAATTTCCGTCTCTCTCCGCCTCCTCCGGGCTTTTTCTTTTCGCCGAAACACCCCCCTCGCAGGGACGCCGTATTATACCATGCAAGGTTTATGCGGTCAATGACCCGCGATCAGGCCATGTGTACAGGTCCAAAAAATACCTCTGCTCCTGGCAGAGGTATGTGTTTATTCCGTTCTCGTGTCGCCCCAGAAGAAGAGCGCCACCGTTCCCGGACCGGTATGGCTTCCGATGGTCGTCCCGATGGTGTTGATCACCACTTTCCCGTCGATGTTCGGAAAATGCTTCTCGATCAGGTCCGCAACGGCCCTGGCATCCTCATAGCAGGCGGAATTGGACATGAAGCATTTGCCGTTGTAATTAAGGCCATCCCTGGCATGCTGCTGCATCAGTTCCTCTATCCTGGTAATGGCCTTGCGCTTGGTGCGGATTTTCTCCCGGGGAATCAGATGGCCGGTGTCATTGACGTTGAGCATCGGGCAGATGTTGAGAAGTGTCCCGAAAAGTCCGGCGGTCTTTGAAACGCGTCCGCCCTTCACGTAGAAGGTCAGGTCCGTGGAGAAGAACCAGTGATTCAGTTTCAGTTTGTTCTCCTCCAGCCAGTCCCGCACTTCCTCAATGCTCTTTCCCTTATCCCGCTCATCGGCGGCCCCATCCATCAGAAGGCCGAAGCCCGAGGATGCCGCCAGGGAATCGACGATGTAAATTTTCCGGTTCGGGAACTGCTCCTCCAGGGTTGACTTGGCAATCATGGCTGAATTGTAAACTCCGGAAATGCCGCTGGAAAGGGTGACATGAAGGATGTCCTTCCCCTGTTTCAGGAACGGGGTAAAGTAGTTGATAAACTCATCCACATTGACCTGAGAGGTCTTCGTCTCGGCCCCATCTTCCATGGCCTGATAGAATGCCTCAAAGGAAATGCTCTTCCCCAGATCGTCCGCATACTGCTGTCCGTCCAGTTCAAAATGGAAACAAATATAGTGAATGTCGCGCTGCTTAAAGTATTCCTCAGTCATATCAGCCGTCGAGCAGCAACTCAAAACATAACTCATCTGGTAGCCTCCAACTTCGTTTTCTTATTTTCCCCGTTCCGGCAGGATCAACCCTGCAGAAAAAGAGAAAGCGCCGGCGATTCAGATTCTGAAAATCTGTGACACCTCAGCATTTCGCATTCTATCACATTTGGACAGACTTGGCAATTTGCCCGGACGATAAAAATTCGTTATGGATCTCCTTTTGATAACGAACATGGCAGGGCAAGGGCCCCCTTCAGGAGGGAAGCTCGATTTTCGGCATATAGCGTGTGAAACGCTCCGAAACACGGTGGGGAATCCCCTCCTGATCCAGC
>JAFUBF010000215.1 GCA_017460325.1 Clostridia bacterium
AGCAAGCTGATACAGTTTTTCCGTTTGCCGGGGATTGACCTGAAAAAAGGAAAGCGGGGAAACGGAGAAAGACAGCCCGAGAATGGTATCCCGCATTTCAGGATTCCCGAAAAGAACACGGATGTCCTGCCCGAGGATGGTATTTCCGGGTTTTGCGTTTACGGAAAGAGCAATACTTTCATTTGAACCAAAAGCCGCAGTTTATTTGAGCCAGCAGCTGGAGCAACAACCATGCCATTCTTGTTTCCGTTCAAGCTCCAGATGCGTGCTAAATAAACCATTACGGCGACGGAAGAGGAGAACATTGAAAGCAGATACGCGAGCCAGTTCTCCCTGATGTGTTGGTTCAAATAATCTGCGTGAAAATCGCCATATTGGCTCAAATAAAGTTCAGGATTACAGCGAAAGGAACTCACCCGGAGACTGAAATAACCCCGTCGACTTCTTAAGCATTAACAGGCAAAACTCCGTCCGGATCATCGGGCGGAGTTCCTTTATGAATTGGTCTGTCATTGTCCCGGACAGGGCGTTCCGGTCTGATACGGAAGGATGAGCGTCTGCCGCACCGGCACTTACTCGGACTGTCTGTACATCTGTGCATAATACCCGTTCTTTGCCATGAGCTCATCATGCGAACCGACTTCCTTGATATCGCCGTTCATCATGAAAATAATCTTGTTCGCGTTCTTTATCGTGAACAGTCGGTGGGCAATCATGAAACAGGTTCTGCCTTCCATCAGCTTTTCCATGGCGCGGGCGATCAGGTATTCGGTACGGCTGTCCACCTGACTGGTCGCCTCGTCAAGGATCAGAATTTCAGGATCGGAAAGAACGCATCGTGCGATGGCCAGCAGCTGCATTTCGCCCGAACTCAGGGCGGAATTTTCCGTTGACAGATAGGTATTGTATCCCTGGGGCAGCTTGCGGATAATGTCATCACAGTTGGCTACCCGGGCCGCGCGGACAATCTCCTCCTCACTTGCGCCGTCCTTTCCGTAACCGATGTTCTCGGCAATGGTGCCATCAAACAGCCAGGAATCCTGAAGCACCAGTCCGAATGCATCTCTGACCTCAGATACGCTGATTTTGGATATATCCTTATTGTCTATCAGGATCCTGCCGCCGTTTATTTCATAGAAGCGCATGAGAAGATTGATCAGCGTTGTCTTCCCGGCTCCGGAAGGTCCGACAATGGCGATCGTGGATCTGCCCGGGGTTTCAAACGACACATCGTCCATAAGAATCTTGTCGGGGCTGTAACCGAACCTGACATGTTCAAAAGTAATCTTTCCAACCAGCTGACTTAGGTCGAGCTTTTCGGTCCCTTCCTGCAGGGGGACCTCCTCCTGTTCAAGGAACTCCGTCACTCTCCCCATGGCCGCAATCGATTCAAGAACGGTATTGATGGACGAGGCGATCGACGTCATCGGAGAATTCAGCATGTTTCCGTAAAACAGAAATGTCTGAAACGCGCCAAGCGTCAGTTCACCGCGTATCATCATTCCGCCGCCCAGCAGGCAGAGGAGAATAAAGGAAACATTATTGGAAAGAATCCCGATCGGTATCATAAAACCTGATACAAACCTTGATTTTACATACTCTATATAGTATTCCCTGTTGATACGGTCAAATTCCTTCTGCCTGTTTTCCGTGCAGCCGAAGGACTGGATGATCAGATGATTGCTGCAACTGTCGGACACAAACGCATTCAGCTCGGCCTGTCTCTGCATCTGAGAGGCAATGAGCCTGTTTGTCATCCTGCTGATTGACATCAACAGAAGAATCGTCAGCGGCAAAGTCACCGCATAGATGATGGTCAGCCTCCAGTTGGTCACGAGCATCATCACAAAAATCCCGATCAGCAGCACGGACTGTCCCAGCAGTGAGGGGACGGAGGACTCAAGCGCCGTACCCACCGTCAGAATATCGGTGGTGGCAACAGACTGAATATCCCCTGCGGGGTGCGTATCCAGAAAGCCAAGTGAAAGACGGTTGAACTTCTTTGCCACTCTGTCTCTCAGCCTCTGGGAGATTGTCTGGGAAATAAACACCATATTTTTCTGGACAAACCCGTCTGTCCCGTTTCCCAACAGATACAGAAGGGCGGTAATGCCCGCCAGAAGGGTGATCCTGCTTAAGTCGAGGATGCCGCTGCCTGCAAAGGCAGTCAGCTCATCCGTGATTCTCCCGGAGACTTTCGGTGCAGCAGCCAGTCCTGCTTTCCCCAGAACCGCGATGAGTATCGTAAACAGCAGCAGCCCCTTTTTATCCGGGATAACAGACAGAATCTCTTTTACAAAGGAATGCTTCTTTTTTCCTTTTTCGCTTTCGCTCATAGCCGATCACTCACCCCTCTTTCTCCGTATAGCACTGAATTTTGTAAATTTCCTGATATTCATGGCATGACTTCAAAAGCTCGTCATGCGTTCCCTCGCCCGCCACTCTGCCTTTTTCAAGAACAATGATTTTATCCGCATCACGGACATTGCTGATCTTCTGCGATACAATGAGCACGGTTTTCCCCGCCAGCTCGGTATGGATCGCCTCCCGTACCTTCCGCTCTGTCTGCGCATCCAGCGCGGACAGGGAGTCATCAAACACATAGATCGCGGCGTCCTTTGCAAAAGTACGGGCAAGTGAAAGTCTCTGTCTCTGTCCGCCGGACACATTCATTCCGTTCTGCGCCATCACGGTATTCATGCCCTCGGGCATTGTTTCAACCACTTCACTGAAACAGGCCAGATCCAGCGCCCGCCTGATCCGATCATCCGTGATCGACTCATCATAGCAGGTCACATTGGCGCGGACCGTATCATTAAATATCATCGCCTTCTGTG
>JAFUBF010000216.1 GCA_017460325.1 Clostridia bacterium
AGTCCCTGCAGGAGATCAACGAGGATCTGGTGAACCGGTTAGCAGGGCCGGTGGCAGGGTCTGGGGGGTGCACATGAAAATCGGAGAGAAATACGTTCAGTTCTCCAAAATCATGGTCCTGATTGTCCTGACAGCGGTCACGCTGCTTGCGGCTCTGGGGCTGGTCGGAATGGTGCTGTCTGCTGAGTATGAACGGATGTCAGAGCTTTTTTCGCATTACACGGATTTTTCCGCGGTCGTGTTTGTGGCGTATTCGGGGAATTCCGTGGCGGAAAAGTGGATTGTCTCCGGGCATCCGGAGAAAAACGGGGAGGAGGCATGCGGCTGAACAGCGTTCTGCCGGAGGAGAGGAAACGTAAAAGGATGGGGCCCGGTGCTCTGCACCGGTAGGAGAAAGTGTGTCCTGTATCAGGCATCCGGTGCCGAAAGCTAAAGTAACATGGATGGACAGGGCCCGTGACAAATCGTGTCCTGTATCAGGCATCCGGTGCCAAAAGCCAAAGAAGCATGTACGGAGGAGGAGAAAGATGGATGGACTGATAGACCTGACCCCGATGATTGTGGTGATCCTGTCGGTGGTCATTACCGCGCTGACCACCCGGGGCATTCAGATGCTCCGGGACCGGATGGACCAGGAACAGCAGGAGATGCTTCGCGCCTGGGTGCACATTGCGGTCTACGCGGCGGAAAAGCTGTACGGTGCCGGCCGGGGTGCGGAGAAGCTGGCGTATGCGAAAAAGCTGCTGGAGGAACAGGGATTCACCCTGGATGTGGACACGCTGGAGGCCATGGTCAACGCGGAGATTCAGGAGATGCTGACCAGAGTTTGAAAAATGCGGACAGAGAGGAATCCGGTGACCGGGTCCCCTTTGGTGGTCCGATGGATCAAACCAGGCAACAGTGCCGGAAAACAGGGGAGGCCATGGAACGGGTATGGGGAAAGGAATGAGGTAACAGCCATGGGGCTGTGTATGACGGAGGGAACGGAATGAAGGAAATACAGTGGGTCAAAACCGCGGAGGCGCTGCCGCTGGAGCGGTTTCGGCCGCATCCCAGGAATCCGAAGATTCACACTGCGGAACAGATTACGCATATCCGCAACAGCATTATGACCTTTGGCTTTCTGGACCCCATCGGGGTCTGGGGCGAGACGCAGGTGGTGGAGGGACACGGGCGTTTGGAGGCGCTGCGGCAGCTGGTCCGGGAGGGACAGATCCGGGTGCCGGAGAGGGGCGTGCCCATTATCCGCCTGGACCACCTGACACCGACACAGCGGGATGCGTATATGCTGGAACACAATCAGGCGACCATGGAAACGCCCTGGGATGAGGCGACCCTTGGCGAAATTCTCGCAGGGCTTGAGGGAACCCTGGACATGGAAGGGCTGTTTGGGTTCGGAGAGATGGAAGGGACGGAGATGGAGGAGATCATTCCGCCGGATTTGCCCGGCGGGATGGACGAGGAGGGGTTTAAACTGCTTGTGGAATGCAGGGATGAGGAGGAAATGCAGGCCGCGGCGGATCATCTCAGAGCAATGGGGATTTCCTGCCGGCCCATGGGCGGATAAGGGAAACAGACGGGAGAGGGGGAGTGAGGAATGGAACGGACGGTGGAAGGCAGAGAAGCCGCGGAAACGGAAATGAACCGCGTGGAGATGGACAAGAACATGTTCGAGGTGTACTGCCAGCTGGCCTGTTCCGAACAGGATATCTGTGATCTGTTCGGCGGCGTGGACCATAAGACGCTGGATGAGTGGTGCCAGAAAACATATGGAATGGCCTTTGAACAGATTTACCGGAAGAAGGTCAGCCCGGTGAAACTGGCTCTCCGGAAAAACCAGCTGCTGCTCTCCAAGACCAGTTCCATGATGGCCATCTTCCTCGGGAAAAACATGCTGGGTCAGAGCGACCATCCGGAGCCGCCAGTGGGGGAGAACATTATCCGGGAATCCAATGAACAGATGCTGGCACTGGCGGACCTGATCAACCGGCCGCTGCCGGTCCGGACCATAGAACAGCTTACCGCCGGCGGGGAGAAGAAAGCGGAGACAGGACAGGCAGGAAGTGACAAAGCGGCAAATGCCGGGCAGATGACAGGCAGAGGAGGCGGGGGATGATCAGCTATGCGCCGCTGACGGAGGATCAGGCCAGGTATATCGCCGATTCCAGGGAAAGCTGGCTGAATGTGGCAGAGGGCGGAAAGCGTGCCGGCAAGAACATCATTAACCTGATTGCCTGGGCCTGTGCACTGGACATTCATCCGGACAAGCTTCCCCTGTGCGGCGGGGTCAGCACTGCCGCCGTCAAGATGAACATCATTGACAGCAACGGGTTCGGTCTGATGCACATTTTTGCCGGGCGCAGCCGGATGGGCAAGTACAGAGGCCGGGAGGCCCTCTTTATCCAGTCGGTGAACGGGGAAAAGGTGGTCATCATTGCCGGCGGCAAAAAGGCGGATGACGCGGCCAGAATCAAGGGAAACAGCTATGGAACCGTCTATGTGACGGAGGTCAATGAATGCCATCCCAGCTTTATGAAAGAGTGCATTGACCGGACACTGGCCTCAAGGAAGCGGCAGATCTTCTTTGATCTGAACCCCAAACCGCCCTCTCACTGGTTTTACTCGGAATTCCTGGATTACCAGGACGATCTCAAGCGACGGGGTGTGAATCCGGGATACAATTACGGGCACTTTACCATTCTGGGGAACCTGTCGCTGGGGGATGATCAGCTGCGGCGTGAACTGGCGAAATACGACAGGGCCAGCCTGTGGTATCAGTCGGATATTCTCGGCCTCAGAACAGCCGCCAGCGGCCGGATCTATTCCTCCTATGATGCCTCCCGGATGGTCCTTGACCGGACCGTAACGTTCAATACCCGATACCTTGAAATGGCGGTTGGCGTGGATGTGGGCGGGACGGATGCCACCTGCGCCACGCTGGTGGGCATGACGAACGGGTGGAAAAATGTGGTGCTGGTGGACGGAGTGTATGACCGGCAGGGCATTTCGGACAAGATGACGGAGGCCCGATATGCGCAGATGATCGTTGAGCGGCTGCTGCTGTGGTCAAAGCAGTTCCCTCAGCTGAGGCAGGTCTATGTGGATTCCGCTGCGAAGCTGTTCCGGACGGCCCTCCGGGAGGAAATCATTCGGAGGGGACTGGGGAAGATCGCCATTCATTCCTTTGACAAGACAGATGGCATCAATGCCCGGATCGAACTGACCTGCATGCTTCAGATGCAGGGACGCTTTTTCATCTCGCAGCATCTTTTTCACTGGCAGGAGGCGTATCAGATGGCGACCTGGGATGAGCACGCCTATGAACAGGGGGAATGGGCCAGAACGGACAACGGGAGTTATCCGGTGGACTGCCTGGACAGCGCCGAATATGCCTTTTATCCCTTTGCACGCATGCTGGAGCGAACACAGCCGCAGCTGGATCAGACCGGCAATGCCCCCGTCGGCCGGTGACCGCCGACCGTATAACAGAACAGACAAACACGAGCATCTGTCATGTGCAGATGCTCTTTTTTTATTTCCCGGCCAATTTGCGGCTGGACCGTCCGTTTTCTCCTCCGGTGAACACGGCCCCCGGCATTCAGCAGGTGGAATGAGGTACGTGCGCCTGTCGACCAGGGAGAAGGCAGGTTTATTCTCACCGGATCAACACAGCCTGACAGGAACAGGAGGCATTGCAGTGGCGCAGGACGGATATAAAACGGAGAAGGTGGACCGTGTCCCTGCAGAAGGCGGGAAGATCCACCGGTTCGGTCTTCCCTGCATGGCGGAGAGGGTTTCATTGTTCCATGCCCCGCGTCAGGTGCCTGAGTCCGGCATTTCACAGTGCAACCGGATTTTCGAAATGAAACCTGGTTGTTTCTTTCCTGACGGAGGATTTTCAGGTTCATTTCAGATAACTGTGGTATAGGTGATGCTGTATCCGTGCAGAAATCTGATTTTTGAGAATTCCTGCTTGAAGGATGCGCGAGTTTTCTGTAGAATGATACAGTCGGAAAGAGACGAATCCTACACTTGATCAGTTTATCGAAAACAGGATGGATAATATTCTGAAAAGGACGGATAGAAAAATGAAAAAAATCATATTTCCCGTGTTTCTGGTGCTGATGCTGCTGTTTGCTACCGGCATGGCAGAGGGGACCACTGAGACAACAACAACGACAACGACAACGGATACCACCGTTGTGACTCCGGCGGCCACCAAAAAGCCCAACCCGACGGTTCCGCCTTCCAAGGCTGCCGTGGAAGAGGTAGATCCCTATACGGCTACCGTAAAAACCAGCGGCAGTGACCTGAACGTCCGTGACAAGGCCAATCAGGGGGCGACGGTTCTTTTAAAGCTTGCCAACGGAAGCGAGCTCACGGTCATTGGTGTAACCGGCCAGTGGTTTAAAATCAAGGCAAACGGCGTGACCGGATTTGTCCCGAGCAAGTATGTCTCGGAGGCAACGACAACGCAGGCAGATACAGGTACGGATGTGGCGGGCACGGGAGATGCCTATGCGGCAGGTGCGTACGGTGCTTATCCCGCCAATGCGTACGGTGCCTATTCGGGGACCGCGTATGGGGCCTATCCCAGTGGTGCAGCCGGTTACGGAACGGTTCCCCAGACAGCCGGATACGGAATCAGCGTGACCACCTTTAATCCCGAGCAGTATGATGCGGTGGTGAATGCGGGGGATGGCGGTGCTGCCATCATGCGGACCGAGCCCTCCGAAATGGCGGCCCAGAAGGCTACCTTCTACAGCGGGTACGCTTTTAAGGTCTTGGCCGAAATCAACGGATGGTGTCTTGTTCTGGATGAATCGTATGATCAGGCAGGATACATTCCCAGCGTGCTGCTGCAGAGAACGACGGGGGATGCCTCTGCGGGCGTGTATGATACCGGGTATGATTCGACATACGGAACGACGGATACATCGGCGTACGATCCCATGAGCGCGGTCTACGGGTCGACGGGGGATCAGACGAATTCGACCTATGGCACAACAGGCGGAACGACATATGACCCGATGAGCGCGGTTTACGGGACGTCCGGTGGAACAACGTACGATCCGACGAACGCAGCATATGGAACAACCGGCGGAACAACGTACGATCCCACGAACGCGGCGTATGGCACAACCGGAGGGACGACATATGATCCGACGAACGCAGCGTATGGTACAACCGGCGGAACAACGTATGATCCGTCAAACACGGCGTATACCCAGACCAACGGGACGACGTACGATCCCACGAATGCGGCCTATACGCAGACCAATGGAACGTCCTATACGCAGAATAGCGGGACGACGTACGATCCCACGAATGCGGCCTATACCCAGACCAACGGCACGACGTACAATCAGACCAACAGCACGACGTACGATTCGAACTACGGGACAACGTATAACCAGTACTATACAACGGACGACGATGGCGGGGATCAGGGCTGAGAAGCGGACCGGTTCCGGGGCAGTTCTGCTGCTCTGCGGATGAAAGAGCTCGGGGCGAAGGGCCCAAAACACGCAGAAACAGCTGACAACCGGGAGGAGGGAGGAACCCGATGTACGATAACGAAATTTCCGGCGTAAAAGTGTCCGCACTGGGTCTTGGAAACATGCGCCTGCCCAAAGTGGAAGGGCAGGGGGAAAAGATAGACCGTGAAAAGGCACAGGAGATCGTTGATTATGCGATGAGCCACGGAATCACGTATTTTGATACCGCGTACCGGTATCACGGCGGGGAATCCGAGCTCTTCCTGGGCGAAGTCATGAAGAAATATCCCCGCGAGAGCTATCTGCTGGCCAGCAAATTTCCCGGACACATGATGGTGAAGAAGGAAAACGGCATGATGGGGTTTACCAATCTGCTGGCCGGGCGTCCGGATACGACAGTGGATGCGCTGTTCCATGAGCAGCTCGGGAAATGCCAGGTGGACTACTTCGATTTCTATCTGCTGCACAATGTCTGCGAAAAATCGCTGCCCTTCTATAACGACCCGGAAGTCGGCGTTGTTCCGTATCTGCAGGAGCAGAAACGTCTGGGGAAGATCCGCCATCTCGGGTTCAGCAGTCATGCAATTTCGGCTGACACCATTGATGCGTTCCTGACAAAGTATGAGGGCGTGTTCGAGTTCGTACAGATCCAGCTCAACTATATGGACTGGAAGATCCAGGATGCCAGAGGCAAGGTGGAGGCAATCGCCCGGCACGGCCTCAAAATCGTGGTCATGGAAGGTGTAAGGGGCGGAAGGCTGGCCAATTTGCCGGAGGCCCAGATGGAAAGACTCAGAGCGGTCCGGCCGGAGGATTCTGCGGCGAGATGGGCACTTCGCTGGCTTCAGGGCATTCCTGAGGTGGCGGTGGTTCTCTCCGGGATGTCCACACTTGACCAGATCACCGAGAATGTGGAGACGTTCCGGGAACCCAATCCCGTCAGCCAGCCCGAAAAGGAACTCCTGCAGGAAGTGGCGGAGTCCATGCTTTCCTGGGTTCCCTGCACCGGCTGTCGCTACTGCACGGAGGGCTGCCCGATGGAACTGGATATCCCCCGGATGATTACGGCGTATAACGGCCTGAAAAACGGGGATCACATGGCCGGGTATCGCCCGGAGGAGGAAGATCCTTCCCTGGATCCGGGACGCTGCATCGGCTGCGGATCGTGCGCCTCCATCTGTCCGCAGAACATCGGGATTCCGGAGATCATGCGGGAACTGGCGCAGATGCTGAGCCGGTAAATGCGCAACGGTCCGCCGGATTCCGGAATAGAATGGCCCGCCGGGAAGGCGGAAAAGCACCGGATGCCCATGGAGGATAAAAGATAACCGGACAGGCACCGCGCTGCGGATGAGGAGATCGTCTGTTGAGCGGTGCTTTTTTCGTCCCGGAACCTGCACAGGACTGGCTGGGAGTGGACCTCGGGTAACGGGAGTATTTCAGGTGACCTTGGGCCGCCGGGGAGAAGGAAGGAACAGTTTATGTATACGGTTCTGGCGTTTGTTTCCATTATTGCCGTCATCTGTCTGATGGTCGGGCTGAACGTCCCGGCAAGGCGGGCCATCCCGGGTGGATGGCTGCTTTGCTGCATCCTGGCCTTTGCCTTCTGGAAAATGAGCGTGGGCAATCTGGTGAAACAGACCGCTGTCGGGTTTCTGGAGAGTTTTACTGTGCTGCTGGTCATCTTCGGCGCCGTCCTGATTATGAACACGCTGACGGAGGCCGGGGCCATGGATTCCATTAAGGGCATGTTTCACGGCATTTCCTCGGATGCCCGGGTGCAGGTGGTGATCATCGGGTTCCTGTTCAGTTCCTTTATCGAAGGAGCGGCAGGGTTCGGAACGCCGGCAGCGCTGGTAGGCCCCCTGCTGGTTTCCATCGGGTTCAATCCCCTGGCGGCCACGTCCATTGCCCTGATCTTTGATTCCGTCCCCGTGCCCTTTGGGGCGGTCGGGACGCCCACCAATACGGCGGTGGCAACCGTGTCGGATGCGGTTGTACAGGCAGGGGGAAACCGGGATGTGTTTACCGGAGATGTGACCTTTTACACCGCGCTCCTGATGGCCCTGGGAACGATGCTGGTGATGCTGATGGTCACGTTCCTGCTGGTTTACGTCTTTGCGGATTCACCGGAGAAGAAAAAGCTGAAATACGTCATCGACATGGTGCCGTTTCTCCTGTACGTGACGGTGCTTTTCAACTTCTTCTTCCTGCTGATTGCCCGCTTTCTGGGGCCGGAACTGGTTTCCCTGGGGGCCGCGGCCATTTCCATGATCATCGTCATCATTACCTCCAGAAAGGGTTTCCTGATTCCCCGGGAGAAATGGGAATTTACACAGAAAACCGCCAGTCCGCTGCAGGAACGGGAAGCCCTGTTCCGGCCCAAACTCATCGTGCGGCTTCAGGCGGCGCTGGAAAAGCGGTTTGAAAAAGAATATGCCCAGATGGACAGGGAGATTGATGTCCTGAACCGGGAGAAGCAGGAAAAGATTGAGGAGATCCTGAAAGAGGAAAAGATCCAGCTGCAGTATCTGAACCGGGAACTGGAGGATTACTGGAAACAGCAGAGCCTGATCCGGCGTCTGCGGCGAAAGGACTTCCTCCTGGGAGTTCCGATTTTCCGCGCCTGGATTCCCTATATCCTGATCGGTCTGATCCTGGCGGTGACCCGGGTTGTGGCCACGCTTCGTCCGGACAGCTGGGCGGGGGCGATGAAGAATCTGAAACTGACCATTCCCGGACCGAATGGCAGCACGTTCTGGAGCTTTGCGTTCCTCTGGAATCCCGGAACGGTATTCGTTCTGGTGGCCATTGCCTCCATCTTTATCCTTCGCATGCGGACGGTCTATGTCCGCAAGGCCTGGGTTCGGAGCCTTGACCAGGTTCGCGGCGCGGCCATTCCGCTGATGTTCGGCGTGGCGATGGTCTATGTGCTGCGCAACTCGGCCAATCCGGCTGTTCAGGTAACCTACCTCATGAACGGAAAGACGGCGCCTCTGGGTTCCATGCTGGTCATGATGGCAGATGGCCTCGGGTATCTGTTCAAGGATTTCTACCTGTGGGTATCGCCGGTGATCGGGGTGATTGGGGCCTTTATCTCGGGATCCAACACAGTCAGCAACACACTGTTTGCCGGAGTCCAGTTTGAAACGGCTCTCCTGGTAGGACTGCCGCAGGTGATTGTCATTGCCCTCCAGAATGCGGGCGGGGCAATCGGAAACATGATCTGCATCAATAACGTCGTCTCTGCCTGTGCCACAACCGGGATGACCGGAAAAGAGGGACACATCATCCGGCTGAACCTGCTGCCCTGCCTCCTGTTCTGCCTTCTGCTCTCCGCCAGCGCGATCCTGATTATGGGTGCAGTTCGGTGAGACTGACCGACGGAGCAGCAGTCCCCGGGAAAGCTGTGGGTACGCCGCCTCATGCGCTGCGTGTCTGCCGGATGGGTACATGTCATCCCCGTAAACGGGAAATCGTACAATGCTGCAGGCAGCGAAGTGGTAAAAGACAGGAAACTGTTAAAGGTTACGGTTTCAGACAGCGAGGGTACAGGCAAAATATGGCCCAATCCCTGTCAGGCCTTATCGGCTGCCGGGACGGGTTATGCCACATGGATACGAATCTGAATCAGATTGCAATTAGGGAGGTTACGCTTATGCTGACACTTGAACGAGCCCGGGAACTGAACGACTCCATGGTAACGGAGGAGCATCTCCGCATCCATGCGCTGAATGTTTCCTACGCCATGGGGGCCATGGCCCGTCAATTCGGAGAGAATGTGGAACACTGGGAGGCGGTCGGACTTCTGCACGACTATGATTACGAGAAATACCCGGAGGAGCATCTTCAGCACACAGAAAAGCCGCTTCTGGATGCCGGGGTAGACCCGGCGGATGTACGCGCCATTCTTTCGCACGGATACGGGATCTGCTCGGATGTGGAGCCCCTGAACAACATGGAAAAATCCCTGTTTACCGTGGATGAACTGACGGGCATTATTCAGGCCTGTGCACGCATGCGGCCGAAGGGGATCAGGGACCTTGAAATCAAAAGCTTCATGAAGAAGTTCAAGGACAGGCGATTCGCCGCCAAATGCGACCGGGATCTGGTCCTGAAGGGCTGCGAAATGCTGGGAATGGATGTCCGGGATGTTGCGGAGATCTGCATTGAGGGCATGCGGGAACATGCGCAGGAGATTGGCCTGATGGGAACGGAAGCGTGATCGGGCGGCCCAACCCAGAAGAGCATCTCGTGTATAATCCGGCAAAAGGCGATGCTGATGCTTCAGAAAGCTTCAGGGATGGGCAATACACCTTGCCGTGACAGGCGGGGGATGACCAATCCTTCCGATATGGGAAGGAGATGGGGATTTCGGTACAAATCCGGGGAATAATCGAATCTGTGTTTTCCGTGACAGGACCAGCGAATCATCCTGGACTGGAGAAGATCCGGTGTACCAGGGTCGCAAAGTGCTTCGCTCCCTTATTCAGGCCCAGATGAAGCCGGAAAAAGGCAGATATGCCGTCATTGATCCTTCCTCTGGAGCAGTTTACAGCTGTGATGGCTTTTACTATGCGGACGTTCAGAGAGCCATGGCCGGCGCTCCTGCCGCAATGCTGCCGCACATCACTCAAAATGAGCTTGAAGAAATCCTTGATTATCTTGCTGGCAATAGACTAATCCGCCGTGCGCCAGGTGGACCTGCTATCCACGTCACCCAGGATGGATGGTACCATCGGAGCATTCGATTGCACGACTTCATGCAAGCAGTTGTAACGCATATTGTTTTCCCATCTGTTGTCGCGTTCCTGACAACCATCATCACGCTTATGATCAAATGATCATCTTCTTAAAAAGAAGCATTGCAATCACCGCCCCTGCTATGCCGCTCAAAACTGATATGAGAATCTGCCGAAGCAATTCTCTACGCCTTTCGGCCTTATACATATTTGGCGGAACAGTTTCAAGCAGTTCATTCATTTCCTTTGCTCCTTTCCTGGCAATAAGAAAAGCGGCTTGCAGTGCAAGTCGCTTTTGTATTTCTGTGTCTGACTAGTCATCATCTTTGGCCATCGAACACCCTCCCGTAGCTAAAAATCAATGAATACACATGTCCCGAGCTCGATGGCTTTGTCAACCGCTTCCAAAAACACCCCAGGTATAGCGTTAATTGCGTCATATACCTTGATGAGCCGTTCTGCTGTAATGACCGCACTTTCTCCATCTACTATATACAAATCTATGTATCTTGTTTCAAGCACGCGAAAGACTCTGCCTCGGACAAGTTTTTTATACTCATCGTAAGGCATATGATAAACGATCAGATTGTCGGAAAATTCTATTCCGTGATCATACTCATCATACCCTTCCTTATTTATCGGAACGGTAATGTACATATGGTTATTTACATGTTCCATATTCAGCCTCCTGTCACACCGTCTGTATTAACGAAATGGCTCAGCATATTGTATTCACTCTGCGTCACACCACGCTGCTTCCCATTTTCAGTAATATTAAAAATAGGAGAACCGTCCAATGAAACACACCTTCTTCTTATCGAATCAATCACATTATCTGTGATTCTGAAATAATTGCCTGCAATGTCATAGCAAATGGTGTACCGTGGTCCATGAAAAAATACTTTTCTTCCACTATCTTCTGTATTTGCAACTGCTCCATTTGTAAAGCGCTCTATTGCTTCAGTAAGGCTTCCTCTCCCCCAGTTCTCTCTAAATGCCAGGGGGCTCTTCGGGAATCGGGGACAGGACGGATCGGGTGAGACCTGAAACACCGGATGTTTCGCAGGGAACGGCGAAAGGGTTCGGACCGGCTTCCGTACGGAGAAGCAGAAAAACGCAGTAACCGGGGACGGTGTCGAAAAGGGAAAAAAGCGAATAAGTCTTCCGGCAGCAATATAAACGGGTCGATGAATACACGCTGATATCAGCCGTCACGGGAAAACCAGGGTGGATTCACAAACGACAGCTAATTTGACATACCATGCTAATCGAGTACTGTAAATTCATATGGATTCCTTGTGTATGACGAATAATTGGGTTTTGCAATTTTTTACGAACGTATGTCTGATTC
>JAFUBF010000217.1 GCA_017460325.1 Clostridia bacterium
CCACCTGTTCCCATACCGAACACAGAAGTTAAGCCTTTCAGCGCCGATGGTACTTGGCTGGAGACGGCCCGGGAGAGTAGGACGCTGCCGGATTCCATACAGAGCTTTGCTGATGCAGGGCTCTTTTCTTTATTCCCGGACAATGAACACCCCCTGACGGATTCCGTCAGGGGGTGTCTTTACCGGGGAAAGCGGCAAAGATTCTGCCAGGCCTGTGCCGGACACAGGTGCCCCCGGAACGAAGATATTGGGAGGTTATTCGTCGTCGTAATTCGGGTACTGCTCAGGCGGTTCCCCTTTTGCCTTGATGACCTCGGTGTCGGGGATATAATCCAGTTCCCTCAGTACTTTGCAGTGGAAAAGCCATTTGTCACCATAGTCGAAAAGATACTGAAATTTCTTTCCCTTGTGCAGTCCCGCTTCCCGCAATGTTATTTCGCACGTGCTCGGATTGTCGTTGAGTGGCCCGCCTTCCATAGGCATATAGTAAGCCTGTGCATCGTTAAACCTTCCTGCCATAAAAAAGACATGACCGTGATCATCGTAAAAGTTGAAAGCCGAAAGAATCTCATCGGAGAGAATGACCAAAGAATCATCAGCGGGAATCTGGATATGGCGATAGCAGCCGGTGCCAAAGGATACACTGATGACATAGCCCTGCACGGAGGGATCATTCTGAACTTCAGATTCGCTGAATTCTTTCCGGAATGCTGCCTCTTCCTGAAGAATCGATAACCGCCGAAGGACTTTCTCGATATTTTTTTTCAGGGGGTCACTGATGTCTGTGATATAAAGCATTGATGAAAGCATCGTGGAAAATCTGTCAAAGTCCTCTTCTCTCTTAAGCACCTCTTCATCCGAAGCAAGCAAAAAGAAGTACAGGGAACGTTTGAATTCTTCCGGGACATCATTCCTGACCAGTTCCTTTTCATAAAGACTTGCGTTTATCAGAGTATCCAGTTCATCCGGCATCTCTCCTGACAGAAGGGGTATATTCTGGTCACGACACCATTCACTCAGGAATGCATTTGTTCTGATGTCTGAAACCAGGATGCTTTCAGGACGTTTATTCAGCTCAAGCATGGCATTCATGACCTGGCGAAGAAGGACATCCGTCCGATTCTCATAGTCTCTGCACTTCCGGATGACAATTTCCCGCCTGTTTTTCAGATCATAAGTCACCAGCTTCCAGGGGAAAAACTCCCCTTCAACACCATCGGCAGGATACGTTTCGTTAATCAGGATCAGTTTACATGCCCATCTGCCGGACTGAGTAAGTTTCCGGGTTTGATTCACCAATCTGGTCTCGTCGGTATGCCCGACGGGGAAGGGGATAATTTCATACGAAACGGCAGGGGTGGATGTCACGCGGAATTCCGAACCATCTCTTATGAGAAGAGGAATGGTTTTGGCATTCGTCCTGAGATGCGGGATACTGATCTGGCCGGAAATGACTTCAGGCCCCAACCAGAGGGCAGCATCAAAAGCGTTCAGCAGAATGTCACATTCATGATCTTTGGAGATATCATCTGCACGCTGGTATCTGCTTACGTGGAGAAAAAGAGGATAACGTGCGTTTTTCATGGAGATGGCATGTTCTCTCGCATAGGCTCTGACCGGCTTCCTTTCCTCCGGCGTAAGAGCATCTTTAGACAGGTAGGCACACTGGATATTATTCTGACTCATCGCGGCAATGCGTTTTTCATCCTCGTTGATCGAGTTCTGATTGACCCGGTAAAAGGTGCGAAGCCCTTCGTCTCCTACGTAAACACCCAGCGCAAAGTGCTGCTTCATCAAACCTATAATGCTGATGTAACAGATGTCGTTGTTTACCTGAATGGCAAAAATCTGATCATCCGTCATCAGTTCCCAAAGCCTGAGTTTTTCAAATGCGAATGCTCGCTCATACAGGGCATCCCAGTTCATTCGTTATCCTCCTCATTTCTGTTTCCTGAAATGATCCTTCTCTGCACCGTTCTTTTCGGAGCGGCAGATCAAACAAAGACAGAATGAAGCGGGGCGGAAACGGAGGTTACCTGCCCCGGATCGGAGATTGCATGACTGCATCGAAAGGTTCTGCCGTTGAGGGTATCTCACAGAGAAACATCTGCCAATCCTGTCTTTATTGTAACACAGAACCGGACATTGTCAAAATCCCATTGGATTTCCTTCAGGATCTTACAACTGTTCAGGAGACCGGAGAGGCGCGTATCGGCTTTGAATGGTTGCAGTACCCGGGCTTCGTGCATGATCCGGATGAAAGGCGCTCAGAGCCATTGGCAATAGGCGGATTCCGGTGCTTGAAACAAGGGGAAAAAGGCGGTACAATAGGCGACAGGCAGCAGGTACGAAAGTAAAAGAAGCTGCCGAAGAAGGAAACCACAGGGAGAGGAACAATGAGCGAGCGAACAGAAAGACTTTATTTCGCATCGGATTATATGGAAGGCGCCCATCCTGCCATTATGCAGAGGCTGCTGGAAACCAACCTTGAAAAGACGGTCGGGTATGGACTGGATCCCTATTCCGAATCTGCCCGGGCGAAAATCCGCGAAGCCTGCCAGGCTCCGGAGGCGATGGTGCACTTCCTTGTCGGCGGGACGCAGACCAATGCAACGGTGATTGATGCCCTGCTGAAAAGCTATCAGGGGGTTGTTTCTGCCAGAACTGGTCATATCAACGTGCATGAGGCAGGCGCCATCGAATTCGGCGGCCATAAGGTACTGACCATTGCGGAAAAAGACGGGAAAGTGACGGCGGAGGGGGTAGAGCACTGCCTGATGGAATACTGGAAGGATGACAACCATGATCACATGGTGATGCCGGGCATGGTGTATCTTTCCCAGCCGACGGAATACGGGACCATCTATTCCCTGAGCGAACTGAAGGAGATCAGCCGGGTCTGCCATGAAAACGGAATCTACCTGTACGTGGACGGTGCCCGTCTGGCGTATGCCCTGGCCTGTCAGGAGAACGATGTGACTCTTCCGGATCTGGCCCGGTACTGTGACGCGTTTTATATCGGCGGGACTAAATGCGGTGCGCTGTTCGGCGAAGCGGTTGTCTTTTCGAATCCGAAGACCGTGCCGCAGTTCTTTACCATTGTGAAGCAGCACGGTGCGCTCCTGGCCAAGGGCAGGATGGCCGGAATCCAGTTTGATACACTGTTTACGGATGGTCTGTACGATGAAATCGGTGAAAATGCTATCCGGATGGCTAACCAGGTGCGTGCGGCGCTCCGTGCCAAAGGGTATGAACAGGGCATCGAGAATCCGACGAACCAGGTTTTCCTGATCGTGGATGATGCCACGCAGGCGCGGCTCTGTGAGCAGGTGGAACTGGCCTTTATGGAGCGGGTGGATGACCGGCATGTCATGATGCGGATTGCTACCAGTTGGGCGACGACGCAGGAGGATATTGACCGCCTGATTGCTCTCCTGTGATGGCCCTGAACCGGGAGGATCGCAAAGGACCGGACACTGATCCGTAATGCGAAGGGGGACGGAAAAATGGGACTGTTCAGAAAATCGAAGCCGGCGGCAATTTCCTATGATCCGAAGCGGCAGGAGCCGGTGATTCGGAAGAGTATCTGTACCGGGGAAATGACAGCCGGCCTGGTGGATCTTGATACCGGGACATTTCATGACCTGATGCGCCTTGACGGGGAGGAGGCGGTCAGGCAGTTTTGCAGCAGCCTTGGGGTGGACCATGTCCGGGTCATCTACTGAGAGAAACGCCCCGGGAGTGAAAAAAACCGGCAAACTGCCTGTTAATAATTTGACAAAAACCCGTGAAAGATGATACACTACTGAAGGCTCAAAAGGAGCCGGACAGTTGTGGCTTCTCCCGGTTTTCCGGGAAAGATGAATAAAGTATCGTACTGGAGGAATGTACCATGGCCAAGAAAACGATTGACGACATCCAGGTCGCCGGCAAAAAAGTACTGGTACGCTGTGACTTTAACGTCCCGATGAAGGATGGAAAGATCACCAACGACAAGCGTATTGTCGCAGCTCTTCCGACAATCCGGAAGCTCATTGCGGACGGCGGAAAGGTGATCCTGTGCAGCCATCTCGGCAAGCCGAAGAACGGACCGGAAGAGAAGTTCTCCCTGGCACCTGTTGCCGAGCGTCTCTCTGAGTATCTTGGAAAGACCGTTGTTTTCGCAAATGATGATGTCGTAGTAGGCGAGAAAGCCAAAGCGGCCGTTGCTGCCATGAAGAATGGCGATGTTGTTCTCCTGCAGAACACCCGTTTCCGCAAAGAGGAAACCAAGAATGTGGAAGACTTCTCCCGCGATCTTGCCTCTCTGGCGGACTGCTATGTGGATGATGCCTTCGGCTCCTGCCACCGCGCACACTGCTCCACTGAGGGCGTAACCAAGTTCCTTTCTCCCTGCGTTGCCGGCTATCTGATCGGCAAGGAACTCAGCATTATGGGCAAGGCGCTTGAGAATCCGGACCGTCCGTTTGTTGCGGTTCTGGGCGGCGCGAAGATCGTGGACAAGCTGAACGTGATCGACAACATGCTCGAGAAGGTCGATACCCTGATCATCGGCGGCGGCATGGCCTTTACCTTCCTCAAGGCGAAGGGATACGGCATCGGCGGCAGCCTGCTGGATGAGACCAAGATCGACTACTGCAAGGACATGATGGCCAAGGCAGAGGCTAAGGGCGTCAAGCTGCTCCTGCCGGTTGATACCGTCTGCGTCAAGGCGTTCCCGGATCCGATCGACGCACCCATCGACGTATGCGTAGTGGATGCGGACAAGATCCCGGATGATATGCAGGGCTGCGATATCGGACCGAAGAGCCGTGAGCTCTTTGCAGAGGCGGTTAAGAGTGCAAAGACCGTTATCTGGAACGGACCGATGGGCGTCTTCGAGAATCCGACGCTGGCAGCCGGAACTCTGGCGGTGGCACAGGCGCTGGCGGACAGCGATGCCGTGACCATCATCGGCGGCGGCGACTCTGCTGCGGCTGTTGAGCAGATGGGCCTGGGTGATAAGATGACGCACATCTCCACCGGCGGCGGTGCTTCCCTTGAGTATCTCGAGGGGAAGGTACTTCCGGGCGTTGCCTGTCTTGACGAGAAATAATAAATAACTGTCCCGGACGGTCATGGCCGGCCGGGACTTTACTGATATGGAGGGTATGTATCATGCGTAAAGCAATCATTGCCGGAAACTGGAAAATGAACAAGACCCCTGAGCAGGCCAAAGAGCTGGTATCGGCGCTGGTTCCGCTCGTCAAAAATGCGGAGTGCGATGTTGTTGTCTGCACGCCGGCCGTCGATTTTGCCGCTGTTTCTGAGGTCATCAAAGGCACCAACATCAAGCTGGGCGCCGAGAATGTTCACTGGAAAGAGTCCGGTGCGTATACCGGTGAGCTGAGCGCCGATATGCTCAAGGCCTGCGGCGTTGAGTACGTCATTATCGGCCACAGCGAGCGCCGTCAGTACTTCGGTGAGACGGATGCCACCGTGAACCTCCGCGTCAAGGCAGCGCTGGCCGCCGGCCTGATTCCGATCATCTGCGTGGGTGAGAAGAAGGAAGAGCGCGAGGCAGGCTATACCAATCCGCTGGTGAGCTATCAGACGCTGATCGCCCTTACCGGTCTTACTGCTGAGCAGGTGGCCGGTGTGGTCATCGCCTATGAGCCGGTCTGGGCAATCGGCACCGGTCTGACGGCGACGGATGAGCAGGCCAACGAGACCATCGGTGTGATCCGCGAGGCCATCCGTTCCGCGTACGGCGATGCAGCCGACAAGGTGCGCATCCAGTACGGCGGATCCATGAACCCGAAGAACTGCAAGGGCCTCATGGCTCAGCCGGAGATTGACGGCGGCCTGATCGGCGGCGCGTCCCTCAAGGCAGAGGACTTCTCCAAGGTCGTTCTCTA
>JAFUBF010000218.1 GCA_017460325.1 Clostridia bacterium
TCGTGCCGGCGCATGGTCCGGCGGACCAGTTCCGGATCATAGTTGGCATAGCAGTATCTGCACAGGTGGCCGCAGGAGTTGTACGCCCCGATATCCCCGCCCAGATAGCAGGCGCATTCCTTTCGGGCGCTCTGGCCTTTGGGCGCTTTCAGTCGCTGCCCGATGGCATTTTCGTACATGGCAATGGTCATGCATCCGCTGCAATCGGCTCCGTACCGGGCCAGTTCATCCCCCTCCGCGCAGGGCCGGAGGGTCATGCCCGCCGCCCCGGCTATCTCCGCAAATGCCTTGCCCAGGCGCAGACGATCCTCCCTTGTCACCGGGCGCACCTCCGGAAAGTTCTTCCTCGTTTTCTCATAGAGATCAATGAAGCTGATGACCACTGTCTGCGTATATCCGGCCAGTTCACCGGCCATATAGGAAAATGCCCGGATATGCCGCTCCACTGGATACGTTTCACTGACGAAAACCGGATCGTACCGCCATCCCACCCGGTTCGGCCCGACGGCATCCGACAGGCGCCGGAAGGTGTCGAGGACCTGTCGCTTTCCGGGAACATGCGGCTCGATTTCCCGTCCATAGGGCGTGATGGTCACATACCAGTACTGACCGAAGGGCTGAAGGAGATCCAGATGCGGCAGCATGGGCGCCGGATTCTTGGTGCACAGACCGATGACATCCACCACATCCGGTGAGAGTCGGTATCGGGTCAGCAGTTGCGGATTGTACGGATTTCGGACCAGGGCGGTCCCCTCCCGCAGACGGTTACAAAACCACTCCGCGTAAAAGGCCGGAATGTCCGTTCGCTGTCCGGTATTGATGATCATGCCCTGCCTCCTCTCTGTCAACCCACATGGATAAAAAGCGGCATCCCGGAACGGAACCGGGATGCCGGAATGGTTCAGCTTACGGATTCAGACGGTTCGGGCCACGGAAAATGAACATGGCTTCCTTAATCGTCAGACCCAGGATCAGCATGGTCAGGCGATCCACGCCGAGACCGAATCCGCCATGCGGCGGGCAGCCGTATTTGAAGAACTCGAGGTAGAACTTGACATCCTCAGTCAGGCCCTTCTCATCGCACTGCTCCTTCAGTACTTCATAGCGGTGTTCGCGCTGAGCGCCTGTCGTAATCTCACAGCCGCGCCAGATCAGGTCATAACCCTGGGGAACGCCGTTTTCATCCCGCATATGATAGAACGCCCGCTTTTCGGCATCGTAATCCGTCACAAACAGGAATTCACTGTCGAAGTGCTTCTTTGCCCATTCAAAGGAAAGATGCTCCGCCTCGGTGGTCAGATCTCCCTTCTCCTCCTCAGGCACCACGTATCCGAAGTCCTTTTCAAGACCGGCATACAGATCTGCCAGTTTCACAATCGGGAACGGCTTATCCGGAACCACCACATCAAGGCCGTACACCCGCTTGATATCCTCGCCGCACTTGTCCCGGATCTCCCCCAGCGCATAGGTCAGGAGTTCCTCCTCCATCTTCATGACATCTCTGTAACTGTCAATATAGGAGAACTCCAGATCAAAGCCGGTGAATTCCGTCGTATGCTTGTTGGTAAAGGACTTCTCTGCGCGGAATACCGGTCCCACCTCAAAGATGCGCTCAAAACCGGCAGCCATTGCCATCTGCTTGTAAAACTGCGGGCTCTGGGCCAGATAGGCCTTGCGATCAAAATACTTGACCTCAAACACATCGGCGCCCGACTCGGAAGCTGCCCCAATGAGTTTGGGCGTATGGATCTCCATAAACCCGCGGTTCAGAAGGAACGTACGCAGGGCATTCACCAGAACCGTCTGCGTCTTGAAGAGGACCTGGTTCTTCTCCGTTCTCAGATCGATCCAGCGATAGTCAATCCGCTGGTCAATGGAGGAACGCTCGTGTCCCTTCATTTCCTCACGGTCAATCGGCAGCGGAGCGGCCACGGATTCCAGGATGATTTCCCTGGCAAGCACCTCTACGCCGCCCAGCTTCACGTACTCATTCTCGACGGCTTTTCCAATAACGGTAATCACCGAATCCAGGGTGATGGCATCGACTGCTGCATCCAGGGCTTCATTCTCCCCTTTTTCCACCGTCACCTGTACCTTGCCGGTGATGTCCTTGAGGACAATAAACGCCATCTTCTTCTTGTTGCGGATGCTCTCCACAAATCCCTGAACCTTAATCTGCTCCGCATCACGCACCTGTGATGCATATGTTCTCTCCATCTGGCAAATGCCTCCTCTGTTCTGTCCGGTCCGGTGCGCGAAAACCCTGATCCGTTTCCGGTCATCACTGAACCGCGGTATATCTTAATCGTTTCGAATGTCTGTTTCAAGTGTCTGCGGAAATTTTCGCCCGACGAGAGCAAAATGGGCGGCAGATTCTCAGGCTTCACTCCTGCCTGTCTGCTGAGTCTTTTCCCTTCGGCTTCCTGTCCTCCCCATTCAGCGCAGCGGGAATTTATACCGTTTCCCCGGGCCGCTTTGACCTTTTCATCACTCCAAAGTTGAATCGGATCATTCCACTTTCGCTGTCCATATGGCCACATGCGCAGGGAGAACTCGCATCGTCCCCCCGTTCTGGGAGAGGAATGATGGAAACCTTCGACAAATCAGACAGTCAGCCTCCTGACAAGCGCTTGCTTCTGAAAGAATGAGATCCCATAGCAGATGACTGAATCAAATCCCCTGAATCCTCTCAGGTACTCCTTATCAATGATCTGCTGTCTTCCTTCCAGTGCGTCCCTGTCCATGTCCTCTTCCCTGTCGGACTTTTTCGCTTCAAGAATCATTGCGCGTTTTTTGCGTTTCTCTCTCACATCAATATCGGATCTGCCGAGTCCATTCTCCTGATTGGATTTCACGGCATAACCGAGTCCGGAAATGAGGCCTGTCAGAAATGCATGATAATAGTTTTCGTGGTAGTCGTGGTAGCTGATGGTCTCAAAAAGGATATCCGTCATCCTCCTGGATGCGGTTTCCTCATCGCCATCCCACAGAGCGCTCATCAGCTCTTTCTGTTTTGACCGATCCAGTTCCAGCGCGTTGTTAAAACGCTTTACAACCGTACTCTCAAAGATATTTGCGATCTCATTATTCGGGATTCTGAGTTCCACCGTCTTTCCGTCCGCCTCCGGATCCGCTTTCGTCAGGTATCCGGTCATCAGCAGGACGCTCCACAGGTTGTCCTCCGACTCATGCAATGTGTCATAGGTCATTTCATCTGAAATCGTCTGTTCAATGGATCCACCGTTCAGAAGGATTTCAAATTTATCGCTTACATCAAAATCTGTTCGCTCAACAAAAGTCAGAAGAATTCCGTTGTGACTTGTGTTATTCCAGTAGTTTAGGGGATTCCTGTTTCTGTTGTCTATAAGATCCGCAGCATAATTCA
>JAFUBF010000219.1 GCA_017460325.1 Clostridia bacterium
CCACGGCCTCCTCATCCAGGATTCCCCCGGACTTCCGGTTCAGAAACAGCGACAGGGTGGCCCAGTCATGCTGTTTCCAGGCCATGAGGATAGCCTCCATGGCATTGTGGGCACTGAGGCAGATCCGCTCATCCCGGCTGCAGGCCCCCAGATAGATCTGCGGGTCGGTTACCGTGGGATCAAACCAGGCCAGCTGCAGACGCTGGCCGATTTCATCATCCGCGTCCGCCACATACAGCTGCACCCGCTGGGATTCCGCATTCTCTGTCAGGGACAGGACGATGGACTGCATCGCCATGGTCCGCCGGCGGGCGGCCTCCGCCTCCCACACCTCGCTGTCCTCCCAGTTGAGGGGCGCCCCATCCGGCCGGCCCAGAAAGGCCTGGTTCAGGGTCACAAACACGGTTGACCCGTCGCTGACAGCGGAAATCAGGCGCGTGCCCTCAGGAAACAGGCCGTGAAGGCGGTCATAGTGAATGCCCGGACCCTCAATCAGGCGCCTGACAATGGTGGTGGCCACCGTTTCCTCCTGGCGCAGGTCAATCTGTGTCCTGGCCGCCCCCAGCAGGCTGGTTTCCCCGAAGCGGAAATACAGCACTGCGTCTTTCAGTTCTCCGTCCTCCGCATCCGTTTCCGGACCGGTCGCAGGAGACAGGGAGGCCTCCGGCAAAGCAGAAACCTGGCGGAGGTCAACATCCGGGAAAACCATCAGGCACAGCACCAGCAGGGTAATCAGACAAATTCCCGTTTTCAATGAGTGCCTCCTTCAGACGCATTGAGCAGCGGCAGTGTCACGGTAAAGACCGTTCCACTGCCCAGTTTGGAATCCACCGTCACCGTTCCGGCATGCAGGCGGACAATCTGCCGCACAATGGACAGGCCGAGACCCGTGCCGCCCTCATCCCCGGTCCGCGTCCGGGCTTTGTCCACCCGATAGAAGCGGTCAAAGATGTGCGGGAGATCTTCCTCGGGAATGCCCACGCCGTTATCGGTGACCGTCAGGACCGCGTTGCGCCCCGAGCGGGTCAGGCGAATCCGGATCTCCCCGTCCTCGGGCGTATACTTGATGGCGTTTCCGATGAGGTTGTAACTGACCTGTTCCAGTTTCCCGGCATCTGCCATCATCTCGCACTCCTCCTCCACCTCAAAGGAGAGGGTCTGATTCTTCTTCTCGGCAATGGGCCGCAGCCGTTCCACGCTTTCCTGCACCACATCGGCCAGATAAAGCATCTCCCGCTTCAGGGTCAGTTTCTTACTGTCGATATGGGCCAGCGTCAGGAGATCCGTCACAACGCTGGAGAGACGGTCAATTTCCCTGTCAATGTCGGTCAGGAACTCTTCCCGTGTCTCTTTGTCCATGTCCCCGCCGTAGAGAATCGACTCCAGCAGGATTTTCATGGTGGTCAGCGGGGTCTTCAGCTCATGACTGGCATTTGACACAAACTGACTCCGCGTCTCATCCAGGGACCGGACCTGGTCCTCCATCTGGTTAAAGGCTGCTGCCAGCTGCGCCATCTCATCCTTTCCGCGAACCCGGACCTTTTTGGTAAAGTCGCCCTCGCCCATGGACCGGATACCCTCGGACAGATCCCGGATGGGCCGGGTAAAGAGCCTGGTAATCATCACCATGGCCACGGCCACCACCAAGAGGGCGGCAGCAAAAATGACCAGCATCCGGCTCCTCAGCAGGGACAGGGCATCCATCAGCGGCTGCACGCTGGTCATCAGCAGGAGAGCACCGCTTTTCTGCCCGTCTTCCCCCAGCAGCGCCGCCACGTAAACACCGGACCACTCCTGGTCCTCCCGTTCCCCCCGGTGAAACCCGTACGCCTGCACAGAGGAGCCCGCCAGAACCGCGTACGCCTCGGTTTCAAGGACCCGTTCCCCGACCCGCCGGTCATAGGAATCCACCACGATCTTTCCGTCCATGTCAGTGACTAACAGGCGGCCGCCGTTCCGGCGTGCCGCCTCAATCACATGCCTGTAAAACTCATCCGCAGAGACAAGATTCCACTTCTCCCCCAGTGTAACAGCAAGCGAATTCAGCGTATCCATCTGATCATTCGTCATATTCCGGAGGATCATCGACCCCATCAGGTCCTGCATCAGCACACTGACCAGATAAAAGGCGATGCCGGTCACGGCAAGGAGCGCGATCAGCATTCTCGTGCGAATGGAGGTAAACGGATTACTCATCTTCTGTGAAATAATAGCCAACGCCCCACTTTGTCAGGATATATTCCGGTTTCGAGCTGTCTGCCTCAATCTTTTCCCTCAGGCGGCGGATATGCACATCCACCGTTCTTTCCTCCCCTTTGCCGGCATAGTCATAGCGCCAGATCGCCGTCAGCAGCTGATCCCGCGTATAGACCTTTCCCTTGTTGCTGGCCAGCAGGTTCAGGACATCAAACTCCTTGGAAGTCAGCCGCACAGGCACATTGTTGAGCGTTGCCGTACGGGCACCCGTATCAATGGCCAGCCGCTTGCAGCGGATCACCCGTCCCTCGGAATGATCCTCGGAATAGGAGATTCCGCCCTGGGCGCTCCGCCTGAAAATGTTCTTCACCCGGGCCTTGACCTCAAGAATGTTAAACGGCTTGGTCACATAGTCATCCGCCCCGTATTCAAGGCCCAGGATCTTGTCCATATCCTCACCCTTGGCGGTGATCATGATGATCGGCACATCGGAAATCTCGCGGATCCTCTGGCAGACCTCCGTGCCGCTGATACCGGGCATCATCACATCCAGGAGGACCATATCATAGCGGTTCCGGCGGAACATCCGGAGGGCCGTTTCCCCGTCCCCGCAGGTATCCGTCAGATATCCTTCGCTTTCCATATTATATTTCAGCCCCTTTACAATCAGGGGCTCGTCATCCACAATCAGTATCCGTCTTGCCATCGCTACGCCCATCCTGTATCAAATGATTCATGTCTAGCCAGTACATTGTATCCTATCCCCGCAGAGAAAATCAAGTGCAAATCCGGATTTCAGCCCCGTTTTCCTCCGCCGGTATTTTAGCCTGTTTTCACAGATATTTCGCGAGCATTTTATCAGTTCTGCCACCTTTTCTGTCCCGGCATTGGCCCGAATTTTTCCGGGTTACCCCCATCCCCTTCAGGAAAGCAGGCCATGGCCTGCCCTCAGCTTGCAATTTTCGGAAAACGTGATAGAATCTAGCAGGATTTAGCGCCGGTTGAGAAAAGATTGGGCCCGGTGCATTGTACCGGTTTGCCGGACAATCAACCGGTGCCGAAAGCCATAAAACATGAAAGGAGGAATGAGATGGCATCCAAAACAGGAGCTGCTTTTTTTCTGATCCTTACGCTCTTTTTTCTGTCCCTCCTTCCTCTTTCCGTTTACGGCGAGGATGACACCGGTGAGGATGTTTTCGTTGCGCCGCGTCTCTCCGAGAACGCCATTCCCTGGGATGAGCGGCATCCGGAGCTCCTGGATGCCGACATGCTGTATGCACGAAGCGCCATCCTGATTGAGGCCACCACCGGGGAAACCCTGTTTGCCAAGAATGCCGACGAGATCATGTATCC
>JAFUBF010000019.1 GCA_017460325.1 Clostridia bacterium
AAGCTCAGAAAGCAGAAGAGTTCGCGACTGCAGCATCGGTTTTAGAAACCGTTAAAAAGGCGGCTCAGAAGGCAGCGCAGAGAGCGAAAAGCGCGGCGGAGAGAGCGGCAAAATGTGTCGAAAAAGTTCTCCCTCGCAAGCGCACAACTGCCAGTGATCCAACCTGAGTACTCATCAAGGTTCCGAGGCAATTCCAGAACCCTTTGATTACAACAAACAAGGACCCATCTGCTTGTATAGCAGTTTGGGTCCCTGTCTTTCTGCTTGAAAAAGAGTGTAGATCTGAAAATTTCCGCATTTTAGGCTAATACTGTTTTACGAAGCCCCCGGATTTGGCGGGGGCTGTTTGGTCATCCGATGGCCGCACCCGGTTGCGCATTTTCCATCGCCCGAACGACGCGCCGGATCCCGGCTTCGCTCTCTTTCAGATACCGGACCGTCAGAATCAGCTCCGGAAGGAGCATGTTTTCCGGCGCCGGACACCTGAGGTCATGCAGCAGACAGGACAGCGCCGATTCTCCCCGGTATCCTCCGTTGATGATCAGCCGGGTCTTCTCGCCGGATGCAAAGCAGTAAACCGGCCACCCCTGTCCAAAGGCATCATTTTCCGCAATCCGTATGTCGTACCACGCACTGACCGGCCGCCGGGCATCATAGGGCACGGCACCCGTCCTTCTCACCGGACAGAATCCCTCCCCGGCGATGGTAATCCGGACCTCCCTTCCTCCTCCGTCCTGCATCCGGATCCCCGTCCCATTTCCTGCCGTAAAGTATCCCTTCCGCACAAGATCCTGTCGCTGCAGAATGATCACCGCCGCCTTTTCCAGCAGATGCGGGTTGTACTCGAACATACACTGCAAAAAGACCGGGTCCATGGGACAGATCTGCGCAATCCATTTCCGGTCATCCGTCCACGATACATCACTGATGGGCATCCTTATTCACCTCCTGAATCAGATGTGAACAGGATATCAGAAAAAAGAATCCAAAACGCCGCGGAAAAAGCGACATTTTGGATTCGAACCAAAAAAGGAGTGGGCCCGGTGCCTTGCACCGGTTTGCCAAACAGTGTCCCTTATCAGTCATACGGTGCCGAAAGCCAAAGTAACACTAAAGGAGGGTCCCGGAAGCGGTTGACAACCGGCGGACGCTCCTTCATAATGGAGACATTCCGGACAGGAAACCCTGTCTGTGCAAAGCAATGGAGGCGTAAAATGGAGTACAGAAAATTCGGAAACACCTATGCCGTACGGATGGACCGCGGCGAGGAAATTGTGGCGAAACTGACCGAGTTGTGCGAAAAGGAGCAGATCCATCTGGCCACAGTCGAGGCTCTCGGCGCCGTCGATCATGCCGTTCTCTGCGTCTATGATGTCCCGACGAAAACCTTTTTCCGGCAGCCCTTCGACGGGCCCATGGAAATCGGACATCTGGGCGGCAGCGTTACCACCAAAGACGGAAAGGTCTATCTCCATCTGCATGGGACCGTGTGCGATCAGGAACTGAATGCCCACGGCGGACACATCAACGAACTTCGCGTCTCAGCCACCTGTGAGATGTTCATCCACACCCTTGAGGGAACCGTTGAGCGGCAGATGAGCGAGGAGATCGGCCTCAACCTGTTTCAGTTTGTCTGAACTTTCCCGGTGATTCCATTCGGAATCACTTTTTTTATGCCCGGGGACTGCTCTCAGAGGGCTTTTACGGACTGTCTGCTCATCAGAGAACCTTTAATCACAATCCGCTCCGGCTTACTCTCCGGTTCATCAATTTTCTTCTTCAGCAGCTCCACCGCTTTTCCGGCAATCTGATCCATGGGGGCATGATAGGTGGTCAGCGAGGGTATCATGTACTTCGCCATGAAAATGTCATCGTACCCGACGACAGATATGTCATCCGGAATACGAAGCCCACTGTCAGCGATGCCACGATAGATGCCAAACGTAAGCACGTCCATGGTGGCAAAAAACGCCGTCGGACGATCTTCCCGGTTCAGCATCTCTCTTGTCTTCTGGTACGCCTCCTCTACCGAGTTGATATCATAGCAGAAATACCGCTTGTAATCCTGAATGCCGCACTCTTCCATGGCCCGGCGGCACCCGCTGTACCTGTTGCGAAAACGCTCATGTTCAAAACCGCCGAATATGCCGGCAATTCGGACATGGCCCTTTTCAAGAAGCGTCCGGGTCATGAGATAACCGCCGTATTCGTCATCAATGGAAATGCTGCTGAGCGAGCCTGACCCGTTCCGGTTCACCAGAACAACCGGAATTTTCTTTTCCTGCTCCACCGACAGAAGGTGAGAGATTTCATCCTTCACGCTGAGACAGAGAATCCCGTCAACCCCCCGTCCGCAAACCAGCGAAAGGGTCTGCTTTTCCTTTTCCAGCGACTCATTACAGTTGCAGAGCAGAATGGTATACCCCTGATCGGAGGCCACCTTTTCAATTTCCCCCATGATTTCCGGATAGAACAGGCTGTTAATGTCCGGAACCAGCAGTGCAAGCGAGTAGGTTTTGCCCTCACGGAGTGCACGGGCCGTGATGCTTGGCTGATAGTTCAGCTCCTTTACCGCTTTCATTACCTTTTCCCGGGTTTCCTCTTCGACAAAAACCCGATTGGACAATGTCCGTGAAACCGTGCTGGGCGATACGCCTGCCCGTTTAGCAACGTCCTTGAGCGTTACCATATCCTTTTTCAGCTCCTCTTTCTGTTTCCTCTGACAATCCGTCGGCGACATTATAACAGATGTCAACAGGTCAGAGCAATTGATGTTATCGCTGCCCTGACCTGTTGACATCTGATTGGACTTTCCTGTCAAATTGACAGGCAGAGAAAGAAGCGTACCTTGCGCAGCGTCCTGTCCATTCCTCAATCCGGAGACATTTCCCGGGGACCGCCGCATGACTGTTTCATGCACTGAACCGTCCTGTTTCAGCAGAGAGATTCAGGCCTGAAAGCAGTCCATTCGCCCCTGTCTGAACAGACAGGCCGGCATCTTTCTGAGATTCGGATCAATCACAGGCGCAAACGCCATCTGATCCAGAATATCCCGCCTGACATCCAGCCCGTTGGCGTACTCTTTCAGCACGACGCCCTGTTCACAGAGTTCAAAAACAGCCCGCTCCGTGACAAAGAGGACCTGCTGCCCGCTGCGCCTGGCAAAGGACCCGCTGAAGCTGATCTGGGCCACCTGCTCCACCGCCTTTTGTACCCTTCCCTCCTGCCGGATGTGCAGTGCGCCGTCTTCGCAGTCGACCGAAAGACCGCCCGTGGTAAATGTACCGGTAAAAATGACCTTCCTGGCCGACTGAGAGATATTGATAAAGCCCCCGACGCCGTTCACCCGGTCACCAAAGCGGCTCACATTGACATTGCCCTGCCGGTCAAATTCGGCAAAGGAAAGAATTGCCACATCCAGCCCGCCACCGTCATACCAGTCAAACTGGGAGGGCGCATCAATGATCACCTCCGGGTTGTACACCAGCCCAAAGTTGCTGCCACCGGAGGGAATGCCGCCGGTGATGCCCTGCTCCACCGAAAGCTTCATGTACCCGTCCTGGCCTTCCTCGTGCATGACCGAGGCAACCCCGGCCGGAACACCAAATCCCAGGTTCACAATGTTGCCCTGCCGGATTTCAAGCGCGGCCCGCCGGGCAATGATTTTCCTCTCACTCAGCGGCATGGCCGGCAGTTTCTCCCCCAGGAGCATTCTGCATTCCCCGGAAAGGGAGGGATCATATTCTGTCACAAGCGACATTCTCTGACCGGGATCGACCACCACCGCATCCACCAGAATGCCGGGAATCCGGATATCCATCGGACGCAGCGTTCCCTTCTCAACCGCACGCTCCACCTGCGCAATGACAACGCCGCCGGAATTCCGCGCGGCCTGCGCTGCCGCAAGTCCCTCCGCCAGAATGCCCTCGTGCTCAAAGGTCAGGTTGCCCTCCTCGTCCGCCGTTGTGGCCCGGATCAGGGCAACATCCACGGGGAAGGATTTGTAAAGGAGGTACTCCTCTCCCCCGAGGGTAACCAGTTCCGTCAGTTTATCCCCGGACCGGGCATTCATTGCACCGCCCTCCACCCGGGGGTCCACAAATGTTCCAAGGCCGACCTTTGTCAGAACACCCGGACGTCCGCCTGCAATCTCGCGAACCAGCTGGGACATGGTGCCCTGGGGGAGGACATATGCCTCAATCTTCTCCTGACGGGCCAGTTCCTGCATATTCACTGACCAGACCCAGTGACTGCCTATGACTTTTCGCACCATCCCTTCGTGTGCGAACCGATCTGCGCCGCCGCCACACTTGTCCCCGATTCCCGCTGCATGACTGAGCACCAGATTGGCCGGATGTCCTGTCTGCAGAAACCTGTCCTCTATGGCTTTCAGCACAGTGGACGGTTCATTGATTCCACCGCCACCGGCAGTCAGCCAGACTGTCCGGTTGTCCTGAATCCACTGTGCTGCCGCCTGTGCCGTGATAATCTTATTCATACATGCCTCCGGTTTCTCTGTCGCTCATCTGCATCCCCCGGAAATTCCCGACGGGTATTTGTCTCTCAGAGTCTTGGAATATGGAAGCCGCCATCCAGATCCAGGTAGTTTCCGGTGCAATAGCTGAGCTTTCCGCTCACAAAGACCGATACCGCATCCGCAATATCCTGCGGCGTTCCCCAGCGTGCGATGGGAAAGGCTCCCTTCTCAATCAGATCGCTGTACTTCTTGTGAACGACACTCGTCATATCCGTATCAATGACGCCGGGACGGATCTCATAGACGTTGATGCCCTCGCCGGCCAGCCGGTCCGCATACAGCAGGGTCATCATGGCCATGCCGGCTTTGGACATGCAGTATTCCCCGCGGATGATCGATGAGATATACGCCGAACTGGAGCAGATGTTGACGATGACGCCCCGCCGGTTGCCCTTGTATTCCTGTTCCAGCATCTTTCGGGCTACCAACTGCGTAAAGAACATGGCGCCCTTCAGGTTGATGGTCATCACGCGGTCAAAGCTCTCCTCCGTCATCTGCAGGATGTCCTGACGGACAAGCGGGGCCACACCGGCATTGTTGACCAGGACATCAATGTCCCCGTACTTTTCGGTGACTGCCTGAACAAATCCCTCGCGGTCCGCCTTCTCGGCAACGCTGCCCCTGTAGTAAAGCCAGTCTGCCTTCATCTCATCCAGCTGATTAAGGTTCTCCCGGTACGCCTCCGGATCATTCACATCCAGGATGGCAACATTATAGTTTTCCGATGCCAGCTGTCTGGCAATGGCAAATCCGATTCCACGGCTTCCGCCCGTGATTACCGCTGTCTGTTTCATTTTTGTATCCTTTCCGCCGGTACATGGCCATCTGCTTATTTCAGTTCTCCGGAGAGTTCCTCCGCCCAGTGATCCACCACCATTTTCGGAGCATAGACGTACATCACATGCATATCCGAATCGCCCGTGTTTTTGAGCCCGTGCGGTAAATTGCGATCGATGTATACGGAATCCCCCGGCTTCAGCGGACTGGTTTCATCCCCCACTGTCATGACACCGGTTCCGCTCAGGATGGTATAGGTCTCTATGGTCTCATGCCGGTGCACCGGGATGCCACCGCCGGGATAGACCACCGAGTAGCCCTGAACAAAGTACTCACTGTCGATCTTCCCGTTTTCACCGTACATCACGCGTCCCCGCCGGCCGGCCGGAAATTCGACTCCCTCAATATCCTCAAAGAGGTTAAACTTCTTCATCTTCATTTCTCCTCGTCCTGTATCACCTTTGCCGGGCACGGCCTGAACGGCTGCAGGCCGTGCCCAGTGCCTGCCCTCCGGCAGACCGCGGTTTCTCCGCTGTGCCGGTTCCGTTTCTCCGTTAACGGTTTTCGTAAACCGGTGCACGCTTCTCAAGGAACGCGGTCAGGCCCTCAATCGCATCGTGCGTGGTAAACAGGAATCCAAGGGTATTGGCATCCCGCTGTGCGATATCGGTCGGCTGCTTTCCGGCCGCGTCGTAGAAAAGACGCTTGTCCATTTTAATGGTAATGGGCGCCTTTGCCGCCAGTTCCCTGGCCAGTTCCTCCGCTTTCCCGCGCATCTCCTCCACACTCTCATAGACCTCTGCGATGAGCCCGTAGGAAAGCGCCTCCTGTGCCGTGATCATCTTGCCCCGCAGGAGCATATTCTTCGCTCTGCTTTCCCCGATCAGGCGTGCCAGCCGCAGCGTTCCGCCCCAGCCGGGAATCATTCCGATGTTGATCTCCGGCAGCCCGAATTTCGCATTTGCAGAGCAGATCCGGATATCACAGCTCATGGCAATCTCCAGACCGCCACCCAGGCAGTAACCGTTAATCGCCGCCACCACCGGAATGTCCATGGTTTCAAGCTTTGAGAAGAGTTTATGTCCCACCTCAATGGAGTACCTGGAATCTTCCGGCGTCATTTTCACCAGCTGGCGAATATCCGCGCCGGCGATGAAGGATTTCGGACCGCCGCCGGTGATGACCAGGCAGTGCATCCTGGCATCCGCAATGACTTCATCCACCAGCTGATCCATGTACTTCACAATGGGAACACTGAGTGCATTGCGCGTTTCGGGAATGTCCACCGTAAGGATTGCATAGTTTTCCTTTTTCTCAAGCGTAACTCCGTTCATCTTTCTGGTTTCTCCTTTTCTTCTGATTTCTGTGCTGTTTTATCCGTTCTGACTGTCGGCAAGACCCATCCGTTCCGGACGGAAGATGCGCAGGTCCATCGTCTTCGGCGCCTCCGGCATCAGCGGAACAAAATCCATCTGATCCAGGACATCCTTCTGCAGATCAATGCCCGGTGCGATTTCCCGCAGCACCAGCCCTTTCGCCGTCATCTCAAAGACCGCACGCTCCGTGACATACAGGACCTGCTGTCCGGTCTCACGGGCAAATTCGCCCGAGAATGTGATGTGTTCCACATTCCGCACGAACTTTCTGGCCCGTCCTTCGTTCAGGATGTGAAGCTCCCCGTCCACAATTTCCGTTTTGAGTCCGCCGGCTGTGAAGGTGCCGCAGAACACACACTTCTTAGCTCTCTGAGAGATGTCAATAAAACCGCCGGCCCCTGAAATCGTCGGGCCGAATTTGCTGACATTCACGTTGCCGTTTTCATCCACCTGGGCCAGACCAAGACAGGTCATATCCAGTCCGCCGCCGTTGAAGAAATCGAACTGCGAGGGACCGTCGATCATCCCCTCCGGGTTATAGGCCACACCGAATATCGCTCCGCTTGCCGGGACGCCGCCGACCAGGCCCTGCTCAATCGCGATTCTGGAATAATCGGAAATTCCCTCCTCTGCAGCGACCTTTGCGACACCGTCCGGCATGCCAAAGCCAAGATTCATCACCGTCCCGCGGCGAATCTCCATCGCGGCCCGCCGGGCGACAATCTTTCGCTGGTCCATTGGCATCGGGGGAATCGCATCAAACGGGATACGGACATCACCGGTCAGTGAGGGATCATACTCCGCCTCAATGGTCTGCACCTGTTCCGGACAGACCACCACGGCATCCACCAGAATGCCCGGAATGCGGACCATCTTGGGATCCAGTGTTCCGCTCATGGCCGCGTATTTGACCTGGCAGATCACCTTTCCGCCGCAGTTGTGGACCGCCTGCGCAATCTGAAGGGCATCCAGATAGCACGGCTCCTGTTCCATGGAGATGTTCCCCTCCGCGTCACCGAAACTGCCGCGAATGATTCCGATATTGTACGGATAGGCCTTATAGTGCAGCCATTCCTCGCCGTTCAGACAGATCAGCTCCACCAGATCCTCCTGGCTGCAGTCATTGAGTTTTGCGCCGCTGATCCGTGGATCCACAAACGTCTTGAGTCCCGTTTTTGTGATCAGCCCGGGACGTCCGCCGGCAACCTCCCGGTACTGCATGGACACCACGCCCTGCGGGAAATTGTATGCCTCAATCCTGTTCTCATTGGCCAGCTGCTGCATCTGCGGCGACCATCCCCAATGGCCACCGACCACCCGGCGGACCATGCCCTCATGCGCAAACCGGCTGATTCCACCCTCCTGCTTGTTCCCGATACCTGCCGCATGGGTCAGCCAGAGATTCCTCGGATGCTCTGTTTCAAGGAAGCGCTTTTCAAGCGCTGCAAACAGCACATTCGGCTCCAGAACGCCACCGCCGTTTCCACAAACCGCCACGCTGTCCCCGTCCTGCACCAGACGGACCGCTTTCTCTGCCGTCATGAATTTGTTCATCGTACACCTCCGCCATTTTCCCTTCTGCCGTTATCCCTGATAAATCCGGTTTTCGCGCCAGTCGCGCCAGACCCGCTCAAACCAGACATCCTCATCCGGTATCGGACGAACCGGTCGCCAGCTGGCCGTGCTCCCTGCCGGATGATACGTCATTTCCTGAATCCTGCCGCCAAACCCCGCATCCTCCAGTGAAAAGCGGAATGCCTCCGGCAACGCTTCATGGGGTTTCTGCCCTTTTTCATCCAGAATCAGACAGGAGCCCCGACTGGGTCCGCCCGCAGCAATGTAATCCTGTATCGCCTCAAGATAGACCTGCTGACTCACCAGGAGATCCCGCATCCGGTAGAGGGATGGCAGATCTTTTTCATCGACGGCCGGCGTTTTGAATCTTTCCTGCTGTTCCCGGTTTTGAAGGAGCGCCGCACGGATCTCCTCCATGGAACGGATATTCGCCCCGGCCCGGCTCATGCGCCGCTGAAGGGCCTCCCGTTCCTCTGCCAGATTCAGTTTTGCACCGGCGGCCTGACAGGCGTTCATCCCATAGGCGATCACCTCACTGATGAGGCCGCCGAAGTGCTCCCCGATCTCCGCCGGGGACATCGGCAGTTCCCGGTAACAGTGTGCAATGTACTGAGCTGCTCTCAGGCTGCCCACCTGTCCCGCGTTCAGTGCACTGCCTCCCGGACGGTACACCCCGTGGCTGCCGTTGACCTCGCCTACCGGGAAGAGATGTTTCACATTGCTTTCCCACCAGCGGTTGCCGGCCAGTCCGCCGTTGTTGTGCTGTGCACAGACCGCAATTTCCAGTGCCTCACCTGTCAGGTCGATGCCGTGGCTGCGGTAAAGGTCGATTGCCGCCGGATTCATTGCCAGAAGGCGCTCAATCGGCGTATTCTGCAGCCCATCCGAATTGGCGAGGTAGGTTCTCGCCTCCTCCGAAAGACGGTCCGGATCAAACCGGCCGTTTCGTTCCGCAGAGGAGGGATTCCGCCTGAAATCCAGGAACACCCGGCGCCCGAGCAGAACCGTTTCCCGGTAGACGAGCAGGTCGATCAGAGAGGAACCCTCGTTCATGACCTTCCGGGGATCAAACGGCCACTGATAGCCTTTCAGGAAGATGGCATTCAGAAGCGCTTCCGGAGAGGAAAACCAGCCCTCAAGGAACTCCCGCTCATCCTCGCCCTTCGCATCCGTTGAAATGTACCGTGGCAGAACCTGCTGATAGGTTCCTGAAAGATTCCATCTGAACTTCACCGATGCAATGCCGTACTGGGATTCCGTCAGATTCTTTCCCCTGGCCCCTGCCCGGAAGGCAACGCCCATCCCGCCGGTCTGACTGCCCGGATAGACCGACGTCTTATACATGCCTGCCTCGCCGCCCACTGCATATACGACATTCTCTGCCGCAAATACGGAAAACCGCTCCCCCGTTCCGGTTGCCTGCCGGTTCAGTGCAAGCAGTCCCCGAACACGCCTGTTTTCCCCTTCTCCCTCTGCAAGCAGCTCCACGGCCTGGTAGCCATCCGCCACCGGAATATTCAGCCGCCTTGCTTCTCTCTCAAGGGCTTCCGTCATGTAACGGGAGGTCAGGGGTCCGGCAGAGGTTCCGCGCTGATTGGGATCATGATCCGTCTTATATCCGACATACTCACCGGACCCGTTCGCCGGAAAGGGAACACCGATATCCACCAGATGATAGAAACCGCGCAGGGAGGAGGCTGCCTCTGCCAGCGCAATGTCCCCGTCCATACTCTGCCCCGCAAACAGGGTTTCTGCCATCTTCCTGACGCTGTCCGGGGTATCCCCGCAGGTTGTCAGTTTGTAATAGGTCTGCTTGTCCGACCCCGTGTTTCTGGAGGTCCCCATGTTCATCCCCTCCGTGAGGATCAACACATCCTCCACGCCTTCCTTCACCAGGGAGATCGCCGCATTCAGACCCGCCGCACCGGAGCCAACCACCAGTGTGTTCACACCGATCACCGGTATGTTCTGTCCCCCAATGCGGATGCTGTCCTTCACCATATGCCCACCCCTTTCCAAACCTTGTCCGATTGCCCGGCGCAACTCATGAAATCGTTTGTGCAATCGTTGTCATCTGCGCATATGATACTTCTCCGGGATTTTGTTTGTCAATATCTGTTTTATATTTCTTTCATTTATGTAAATTTTGCCTAATTATTTCATGCCTACGCCCATGTCTTATTGTGCTAACTCTATGAAAACGTTTGCATGGCAGCCAGAAAGACAGCGATCCGGCTTCTCTGCGGATCGCTGTCTTTCTGTTTTTCGTTCAGTCCTTTTCCGTCAGGGCGGAAAGCGCCTCGTGGTATTCCCGGGTCACCGGCGCGGACAGTCCGTGTTCCCGGGAAATGCGCAGCACCGTTCCCGTGAACGCCTCCAGCTCGATAGGCCGGTGAGCCTCCACATCCCGTGCCATGGAACTGGTACTGTTCCCGGGCTGGGTATGCATGACATAGTTGTATTTGATCTCCACCAGATCCTCCGGCAATTGCACCCCTTCGGCGATGCCTGCCCGGTACGCCTCCTCCAGGAGGGCACGGATCTCTCTTCTCATTTCCTCTTTCTCCCGGATATCCCCGATGTTCTTCCGGTGCCGTGCCGTCATCGTGTTAAACGCACAGTTGAGCACGAATTTCTGCCAGATTTCCCCCTCAATGTTCTCCGTAAACCGGCAGTCAAATCCTGTTTCCAGGAACAGTTCCGCCGTCTCCCGGGCACAGCGCTGGTGCAGCTCATCCTTTTCCCGGCTTCCGACAAACATGTGGGTATACGGTCCGGTCTGCGTGACCGACCCATCCGGATTCGCAGCAGAAATGGTGTAGATGACCGCATCGCAGACCACCGCCTCCGGAAACAGCCGGCGCAGGCGGTCCCCGGAATCGACCCCGTTCAGCACGGGCAGGAGGATGGTTCCCTTCCGGATACAGGGCCGCAGCTCCTCTGCCACCTGCTCAAGCGAATAGTTCTTGACACAGATAATGACCAGGTCCTGCTCTCCGACTTCCTCCGCGCGGGTGCAGACCCGGGCCGGTGCCCGCTTTTCCCCGTAAAATTCACTGTGCAGGACCAGCCCGTTTTCCCGCAGCTTTTCCGCCTTTGCCCCGCGCGTATACACCGACAGGTTCTCCCTGCAGACCTGTCCCAGCATGGCGGACAGGAGTCCGCCGATTCCGCCGATCCCGGCCACGCAGATTCGCTTATTTCTCATCTGTCTTCCCCTCTCCGCCAAGAACCCGTCGTACCGTTGTGCGCACCGCGCCGGGCCCGGCAATCTCCTCTCTGAAATACGCCTCAATCCTGTCCCCGATCCCCACCTCATAGAGATTGCTGCCAAACAGCATCTCGTTTTCAAGGAAGGGCCGCAGCTGTCCCGTACAGGTCTCCGGCCGGCCGATGACGATTCCCGCCAGTGCCGCCTGAAGTTCGCCGTTCATGGGATCCGGCGACAGTTCAAACCGCTGCCCGGCATCATCCACGCCCAGCAGATACCGGAACCATCCGGCAATGGCCAGCGGGATGCCGACCAATTCGGCCGCCGTTCCCGTCCGTTTCACGTATTCCCGGATCGTCTCCCCGAAACGGATGCCCACCATCTGGGAGGTATCCACTGCAATACGCTGCGGCGTATCCGGAATGTACGGGTTCGGGAAACGGACCCCGATGCATTCCTCAATGAATGCCCGGGGCGACAGAATCCCGGGATCATGCACCACTTTCATTCCCTCCTCCGCGACGCGGCGGACCAGCAGCTGCATCTCCCCGTCCTGCATGACATCCGAAAAACGGGTATAGCCGAGGACACAGCCGTAGGGCGCCAGTGCTGTGTGCAGCGGATTCAGGCAGACCGTGACTTTCATGCGCTCTGCCGCGTTCACCGTGTCCCGGTCGCACATGTACACCCCGGCCGCCTCAAAGGGCGGACGGCCGTTGGGGAAACGGTCCTCAATGACCAGATACTGCGGCGCCTCCGCATTGACAAAAGGCGCGATGTACGTCTTTTTCTCCGTAACCACAATTTCCATGTCCTCCACGCCGAGACCGGTGAGCATCTCCCGGACGCTCTCGCTGGGTCTGGGGGTGATCTTGTCAATCATGGTCAGGGGGAACGTAATCCGGGATTCATCCTGCAGGTAGGCGATAAAGTCCAGGGGACACATGCCCCGGTCCAGCCAGGCTTGTGCCATCTCCAGTACCGCGCTGCGCAGCTTTTCCCCGTTATGGGACACATTGTCCATGGAAACCAGCGCCAGGGGCAGCTGACCGGCATGATAGCGGTCCATAAGAAGCGAAACCACCAGAGAGATCGCGCTGTTCACGGCCGCCGGACCGTTTTCCATGTCCTCCCGGATAAAGTCAAACCATTCACCGGCCGCATTCCGGAGGGCATAACCCTTCTCGGTAATGGTAAAGGACACCATCCGGAGACCGGGGTCCGTGAAGATCTCCCGAAGACGCGCTCTTGCCGCGGTGTCCTCTTTCCTTGCCGCCACCGCCTCGCACAGGGATCCCAGGACCCGCCGGTCCGTGGTTCCATCCCCGTAGAGGGTGACGGCCAGGGCCAGATTGTCGTGCGGACGGTAGATGCGGTCCACCACCTCAAAGTCGAAGGTTTCCACACAGGTGATTCCCTTCTCCGTCTTCCCCTCCTCAAGGAGGCGGTCACAGATTCCGCCCAAAAAGATCCGGAAGATATTGCCGATGCCAAAGTGCACCCATTCCGGATGTTTCCTCGTTTTTTCCGCTGTTTCCGTCACGGAATAGCCCGGCAGATGAATTCCCCTGGCTGCCCATTCCGGACTCCTGAGTCCTTCCAGTGTCAGTTTCATATGAGAACCTCCCTCAATATCCCCGTTCCCGGTCAACCTGTGCCAGAAGCGGCCTGCCCGCCGCATAGTTTTCAAGGTCCCTGAGGAACATTTCCACAATAAACCGGCGCGTATATGTAAGCGTGATATTCCCCGCACAGTGCGGCGTAATATGCAGTCTGGGGCAATCCCAGATGGGATCCTCCGGCGGAATTGGCTCCGTTTCAAACACATCCAGCGCCGCACCGGCCAGATGCCCCTCCCGCAGGCACTTGACAAGGGCCCGCTGGTCAATGGCACTGCCCCGGCCCACATTGACCAGATACGCCTCCCGGGGCAGGCTCAGAATCCGTTTCTCATTCAGCACATGCACCGTTTCCGGCGTTCCGGGCAGCGACATGATCAGCAGATCCGTCTCCGGGAGGATCCAGTCCAGTTCACTCACCGGATACACCCGGTCCATTTCCCGGACAGGTCGTCCACTCCGGCTGATGCCGGTAATCCCGGCGGGCATGAACCCCCGCAGACGGGCCGCCGTTTTCCGGCCGATATCCCCTGTGCCCAGCATCGTCACCCGGGCCCCGTAAAGGGAACGGATGGCCAGGTCGCGCCGGAAACCGTGCCCGGCCACAATGCCCCGGTACTCCGCCTCCCGGCGCATCATCTCCAGGGTCACCATGATAATATGCTCGGCAATGGTCACGCCGTACGCGCCGGAGGAATTGGTTAACATCACGTCCTGAGAGGCAAAGGCGCCGGGCCTCAGGTACGGCTCCACCCCGGCATTGCTTGAACACATCCACCGGAGTTTCGGTGCCTGCGCACACAGAGAAGCCACATTGCTGAGGAGAATCTCCGCCTCTGCCACCGCCCGCTGCGCATCCTCCTCGGTCTGACAGATCACCGCCTCAAATCCGAGACGGTCGGCCATTTCCCGAATGCTGCACTCGAGATCCTTTTCAAGACCCGGCATCAGCACGACTATTTTCCGTTTCATTTTTCCCCTCCGTTCCCTGTCTGTATTATAGCGGGTTTCCCGCCCACGGACAACCGGATTCAAAAAAATGCGGGTACGCCTGTACCCGCAAAAGATCAGGAAAGTTCGCTCAGTGTTTCAATCGGAATGCCAAAGGTGACCAGCTCAAAGGGATGATACGGGATTCGGTCTGTCCGGCCCTCCACATCCTCCAGCATGTTCATCTGCACCGCCGCCACCGGCAGGGCCAGTGTGCCGCGGCAGCCGTCCTGTTCGCTCAGGCGAACCACCAGATATTTCCCGTCCTCGGAGATCTTGAGGCTCTGCAGCCAGAGAGGCGCCGTGCACAGCACCTGCCGCAGACCCTCGGGAATGACCGGCTCCGCCCTGACCAGGGGCACGTTATACTCAAAGGCCAGGCGGTTAATCCCTGCTGCCAGGTGATCCCCCTCGTGGGGGACAATGAGATAGCGCAGGGTATGTTTTCCCATGTCGCTGTCAATGTCCGGGCGGATGGTGGCCCGGAGAAGGCTCAGGCTGACCTCATCCCCCTCAAGCCCGACGCCGTACTTGCCGCAGTTGATCACGGCCACACCGCCATCCGGCTCGCTCAGGTCAAACCACTTATGGTGGCACACTTCATAGCGGGCCTGCTCCCAGCTGGTGTTTTTGGTCAGGCTGCGGCGAATATATCCGGCACTGGTATCACACACGATTTCCCGGGTCAGCACATCCGGCCCGAAGTTGACCTTGGCCAGACGGTGCTTTTCGTGCCAGTCGACCCGGTGTTCCACCTCAATGACCCGGTCATCCCCGGCAAAGAAGCGGATCACGACCTGCCAGGTGCTCATTTCCGTGGCCAGATCGGCGGTCAGCTCCGCGCAGGCCGCATCCGCCGCCGTCAGGCGAAGGCCCTGCACCACGCGGACCGGCAGTTCCACGTCCTTATAGTTGGGCAGAATGTCCCAGGCATCGTACATGCCCGGATGGTCCGCCCAGATATGCAACCGGTTAAATCCGGCACCGGCCCGCACATATTCGCGGCCCCTGGCCTGCAGGTGTTCAAAGCTGCCATCCTCAAAAAGAACCGCCGTCCACTTTTCCGTGGTGACCTGCAATTTTCCGCCCTCCGCGGGACGGACCTGAATCCAGTCAGACAGGGTTCCGCCGTTTTCCGGGACATCCACACCCGACAGCGCCGGAATCCGGAGGGGCTGATACGTTCCGGTCACGCCATCCCGTTCAAACGCGCCATCCTTCCCCGGAATGAACTGCACCAGCGTCCGGTCAAAGTTGAGGGAGTTGAAGAGTTTCCCCGGCGTAACGGCGCCGGCCAGCAGGGCCCGGAGCTTGTCCTGCGCCTCCCGGTAATCCGCCATGGCATCCTCATAGACCGGGCGGATATGCGAGCCGGGCAGAATGTCGTGGAACTGATTGAGCAATACCTTTTTCCAGACCGCCGTCAGTTCCTCCCCCGGGTATGTTTCCCCGGCCAGGGCTCTCAGGGCCAGCACCAGTTCGGCATTGCGCAGCATGAATTCCATCTGCCGGTTCAGGCGCTTGAGATCCGACTTGGTGGTAAAGGTTCCCCGGTGCATTTCCAGATACAGTTCCCCGTCCCAGGTCGCCAGAGCCTCGTTTCCGTCGAAATTCCGGTGCAGGAATTCCGAACCGCCGGTCAGCTCCACTTTCGGCATGGCGCTGATCCGCGGGAAACGGCGGGCCATTTCCACCATCTCCTCGGTGGCGCCGGAACCGCCGTCGCCGTACCCATACATCTGCAGCGTCTGTCCGCCCGTTTCCTTGTCCTGATACGCTTCCCAGTTTTCCTGAATCTGGCTCGGCATGTTCCAGGTAATGAAATGCGTGGGCGGAACACAGGCATACACCGTCGTCCCGTCAATGCCCTTCCAGATGAAATTGTTGTGGGGGAAACGGTTGGTATCGTTCCAGGTGGACATCTTGTTGGACACGAAATAGGAAACCCCGCATTTGCGCAGAATCTGCGGCAGAATCCAGCTGTTGCCGAACACATCCGGCAGCCAGGCATTGTCCACTGTCCGCCCGAAGGCCCGGCGGAAAAAGTGCTGCCCGTACAGGAACTGACGGATGAGGCTCTCTGCGGCGGGCACATTGCAGTCCGGCTCCACATACATGGCGCCCACCGGCTCAAACCGGCCCTCTGCCACACGCTGACGGAGCTCCTCAAAGAGTTCCGGATAATACTTTTCCAGTGTCTCATAGGTATACGCCTGGGTATGCGTATAGTGGAATTCCGGATACCGGTCCATGAGCCGGAGCTGAATCAGAATGGTCCGGGCATTTTTCTGCACCGCATGAATGCGCCGCCAGTAATAGGCGATATCCAGATGGCTGTGGGCAACCAGCGCCACATCGCCGGACCCGCGGAAATCGGTGTTCCGGTAAATCTTCTCCTCCACATACCCGGCCGCCTCATCCACGCCCTCAAAGGTGTCAAAGTTCACGTGATCCAGCGCCCGGCTGAGTTCCCGGAACAGGTAACGGCGCAGGTCTTCATTGAAGTACTCACAGTTTGCCATATCCATGAAAAGGATATAGTCATACACCAGGGACTGGACATTTTCCCGCTTCGTGCACAGATACGCTCCCTCAAAAATCTGCCGGCAGCCTCTTGTGCTCAGGGACGCCGGATTCCGTTCATCGTCCGGCTTGGAGCGGTTATACGCCTCGATATCAATCGTCAGTTCGGGCCGGTCAATATAGGGGGTCAGCAGAATCGCATCCCGGTTCGGATCAATGCCGCCCACCAGTTTCCCGTTGACGCGGACGATCATCTCGGCCGCGGTATGCAGGCGCAGGTAGACCGGCTTTCCGGCAAAGCGCTCCGGAATGACCGCCGTGCCCCGGATAAACGCCGTCCCGTCCGGGGTGAACATCATGTCCCCGCGCACCAGGGGCCGCTCCTCCCCGTCCACAAATTCATACGCATTCTCGCTGATCTGATGCGCATCCCGGACCATGAGGCCGGTAATCTCCTCCTCATCCGCCCAGATGCCCCGCTGAAGCCAGGTAAAACGCAGATCCGTCCATTCTTCCGGACGCATGGACCGGCGGACAACTTTCACATGTGCCATACTTCTCCTCCTGCCTAATTATCCCAGAAAAAGGGCTTTTTCCGCACGGGACAGACCTGTATATCCTGCCCCAGATCGGTCCGGATCTTCTCCTCAATCCATCTGCAGCACCGGTCCAGAATCAGGCACTTGGAACACTCTCCCCTGAAAATCAGCGTCAGCTTCCCGTCCTCAAGTGAAACATATTCCACCCAGCCACCATCCCCCCGGATGCGCGGCGCCAGCGCGGTCTCAATGTAGTTTTTTACCATATCCGTCCTCCTCCGGCAGGGCTCTTTATCTCTGAACCTGCCGTTGTTTCCGGTTCATGTCCGGCTAATCACTTGACCCCATGTTAACATTTCTTAAGGTAAAAAACAATCACGTTCTCACGTTGTCAGGGGGAATGGGCTGTGCTATACTTTTCCCACTGAGAACCGGCTTCGGCCCCGCCGGAGCCCAAGCGTCTTTTCGCACCCTGCTGCCTGTTTCGCGGCAGCAGAGCCATTGCCGGAGGAGAAACAGCCATGAAGAAAAAGAAACTGATCATTTTTACCGATATCGGCGATACCATCATTGATGAGGGAACGGAGGTCCGAAACGGGCAGGGCGTTGTCATAGAGGCCGACTGCATTCCCGGTGCCCGCACCACGGCCCACGCACTGCACGACGAGGGATACACCCTTGTCATGGTCGCCGACGGCCTTACGGCCTCTTTCCACAACCTGATGAACCTGCACGGCCTCAGCGACCTCTTTTCCGCCTGGATCATTTCCGAGGAAGTCGGAGAGGAAAAGCCCTCGTCCCGGATGTTTGAATCCGCCATGCAGGCCCTGTCCCTCACGGAAAAAGACAAGTCCCGCATCATCATGGTGGGCAACAATGTCCGCCGGGACATTCGCGGGGCCAACCGTTTCGGCATCCATTCCGTGCTCCTTGACTGGTCCAGCCGGCGCTCCTTTGAGCCGGAATGTCCGGAGGATGTCCCCACCTGGCGTATCCATACGCCGGAGGAACTGTTCCCCCTGGCTGAACTCATTGAATCGCAGCTGGAGGACGGAGATGACTGATCTTGAGCTGGCCCTGTCCTATGCCCCCATCCTCCACATGGACAGCGCCGAAACCATCCCCCTGCGGGCTGTGGGGTACACGGTGTTCCGTGCTCCTTCTGTCAGCGCCTCCTTTCCAAAGCGCCGGATTGACCCGGGAACGGGGACAGTCATCGAGTACGCATTCTACTTTGATTACGATGTGGAACACATGTATGACCTTGAACACATCTGGGTTTTCGTGGGCCCGGATTTTGCCCTCCTGGATGCACAGGGCAGCTATCACGGGAAATACCTGAACCTCCTCCTTCCCGGCTTTCCGGGAACTGTTCCGCCCGACAAGGACCATGTCCACGCCTTCTGTCAGCCCGGCAAGCACGCCTTTCTGGCCGCCGGTGAAATGACCCGGCTGTACCCGGGCTGGGCATCGTGCTGCACCCGGGCAGGCGGTCCGGTTCTGGTGGGAAACCCGTTCCAGGCGGCCTTTTCCCCCACCGGCCGGGATCTCTTTGTTCCCACAGAAAGCGACAACCAGAACAGCATCCGCTGGCTTTCCGGGCATCTTTCCTTTACCCCCTCTCTCCGCTTTACTGAGCAGCCCCTGGATGCCTCCCTCTGATGCCCTGGCCGGTGCTCTTTGAGAAAATTCCCGTCTGGATTGCCGACGAATGCCGGCGTCTTCGTGAACTCTATACAAAGGAGGCCTGAACCATGGACTATGATCCCATTCACTACGGCGCAAAAGCCGACGGCCAGACAGACGATGCCCCGGCCATCCAGGCCGCCATTGACGCCGCCTCCGGTGCCGGCGGCGGACGGGTGCTGCTGCATCCCGGTACGTACCGCAGTTCAAGTCTGACCCTCAAAAGCCGCGTGGAACTGCACCTTGAAAACGGCAGCACGCTTTCCGCCATGGACCGGCTGGATGCCTATTTCCGGCCGGACCAGCCCCGAACTGAGGGACCGGTTTCCTCCGTGGGCACCCCCGTCACCGGGAAACCCTCTTACGTCTTTCTTTACGCCTATGATGCCGAATTTGCCTCCGTCACCGGTCCCGGGACCATTGACGGGTGCGGCGATGCCTTTGTCCACCGGGTTTCCCCCTATTACGTCACCGGGGACTTTTACCCGCGGCCCACACTGATCTACTTTGAAAACTGCCGCCACATTACGTTCCGGGACTGTGTCCTTTGCAACGTCGCCTTCTGGACGCTCCATCTGGGCGGCTGCCGGGATGTGCTCATTGATGCCATCCGGATTCTCAATCCCCTTGATGTGGCCAATTCGGACGGCATTGACGTAGATCACAGCCGCTACGTCCGCATCCGGGACTGCCACGTGGAATGCGCCGATGACTGCATCTGCATGAAAAACACCATGGGCAACCGGGAGTATCCCCATACCAAAGGCGTTCTCGTCACCGGCTGTACCCTGATTTCCACCAGTGCCGCCCTCAAGATCGGCACGGAGGGCGTGGATGACTTTGAGGACATCCAGTTCAGCGACTGTGTCATCGACGCCAGCAACCGCGGCCTCTCCATCCAGATCCGGGATGCCGGAAACGTGCGCAACGTTTCCTTTTCCAACATCACCATACGGACACGGCGCTTTGCCGACAGCTGGTGGGGCTGCGCGGAGCCCATTGCCGTTACCGCTGTCGACCGGGACAAAAACACCCCGGGCGGCTCCATCCAAAACATCCGGTTTTTCAACATCGACTGTGAAGGGGAAAACGGCGCCGTCTTTTACGGCATACCGGGACGCATCCGGGACATCCGGATGGAACAGGTGCGCATCGCCCTGCGGCGTACAAGTAAATGGCCCCTTCACCGCTATGACCTGCGCCCCGGTGAGGGCATGGGTCTCCTTGAGCACCCGGCCACGCCGCTGCTCACCCACGAAACCGAAAACCTCACCCTCCGGGATGTGACCCTCCTCAATTTTGAAGGGAACCTGTCTGAACCGGAACAGTTCTGATCCTTACCGGACCGAAACCTGTGCGAACTTGCTCAGTTTCGTCCGGTTTTTTTGATACACCTTTCCCTTCCAATTGCTTGACTTTCCTTCAACTGTCCAGTAAAATCAGGGAAGAAACTGAGCAGTTTGTCTATATTTTGAACGACGGATATTTACCCAATCCGGATTTCGCATCGGAAAGAGGTTTTTTCGCATGGATCGTCTGACCCCCATGATCCGGAACCTGGACACGGAATGCTCCCGGATTCTGGACCGCTTCAGTCCCGTAATCGGTGCACCGGTTCAGCCGGACTATACCACTGACACCCGCAATGCCGGATTTATGGTTTCCCGGCTGATTCTTGCCTATGCCCTGCCGGAAAGCCTCCATTCGGGAAAGCAGGAGGTTCTCTCTGTCATCCTTGAGACCCTTGACTACCTGCGCCGGAACCGGCGGCCCAGTGGCTGCTTTGATCTGATCACCTGCAATTTTGACACCGCCCCGGACACCGCCTTCACCCTGAACCAGCTGAGCGATGTCTATGCGGTTCTTTCCGAATCGGATGCGATTTTGCCGAAACTCCCCGGGCTGGAGGAAATCCGCACCCGTCTCCTTGAGCTGATTGAACGGGGCGGCGAGGGCATCCTCTCCGGCGGCTTCCATACCCCGAATCACCGCTGGGCCATCTCCGCCGCCCTCAAGGAGGCGGCACGCCTATGTAACCGGACGGACTTTGACCGCTGCGCCCGGCGCTACCTGTGTGAGGGACTGGACATCAACGCGGACGGTGAGTTTGCCGAGCGCTCCGCCGGCACGTACAACGTGGTCAACGATGAGCAGATGATCCGTCTGTACCTCCTGTCAGGCAACACCCATTACCTTGATGCCGCACGGTCCAATCTCACCATGATGCTGCACTATTTTGAGCCGGACGGTTCCATTTTCACACTCAACTCCACCCGACAGGATTTCGGTCACAAAATTTATCCTGCCGGATACTTTATTCTCTACCTGCTGACCGGGTATCTCTCCCATGATCCGACGTTCGCCGCCTGGGCCAACCGGATGTGGGAGTTCTGTGACCGGGCGCACATCACCCCGTACGGCCTCCCCTGGCTGCTCCGGTTTCCGGAACTGCAGAACTATGTCCGTGACCTTAAACCGGATCCCGCCGTGCTTGAACGGTACAGCCGCCTCTACGCCAGTTCCGGCATTGCCCGGTGGCGCCGGGGCGATCTGACCTGCACGGCTTTGCAAAACCGCCCCGACTTCCTTCACGTCATGCACCATGGACTGGCCCTCACCCTGGCCATTTACAGCAATGTCTGCGACAAGCGCAATTTCATGGCGGATCTCATCGTCATGACCGAAAAAGGCTGTCACCTCAGCTGCCGGATGGACAGCTGGTATTACCTCCCCTTTGACGGGAACGGTCCGACGACCTGTGACTGGTGGGCCATGGACAATGCCCGAAACCGTCGGCGGCAGATCCGGGACGCCCTGACTACCGACATTGACGTGGAGGTGGAGGAGGATGGTGTGTGCCTGCACTTTCGCTGGTCCGGTCTTGCCGGCGTCCCGATCCGCCTTGAGTTCGGTTTCAGCCCCGGGCATGTCCGCGGCAGCCAGTTTTACCTGGAGGGAGAAGCCGGAAAAGCCCTGACCGTGACCGGTGGCTGCCTTGAGGTCACAGATGATACCCATGGTCGGCTGACCCTTGACCCTGCCTTCGGGGAACACAACCTGGCCAGCCGGATGGGCGGTGCATACCCGCTTCAGCCGGACCGCTTTACGGTTCTGATGACCACCTGCTCCCCCGCGGAAAAGACGGTGCGCATCGGCACCTCCGCTCTTTTCCCGCCGACGCTGCCCTGATTCCACGCGCAAGCGGCCTGCCGCTTAAAAACAGAAAGAAGGAGTGATCATCCATGTCCTCAAAGCCCCTGCGGGAGATAACGCCCAAACGCAAAGGGTGGTTAAGGCATTATCTTGCCGGCACCTGGCAGCTCTATGCCATGATGCTCATCCCGATCATCTATATCATCTGTTTCAAGTACAAACCCATGCTGGGCATCGCCATGGCGTTCAAGAAATATACGCCCTTTGGCGGGCGGTCCATGTGGGAAATGGACTGGGTCGGCCTCAAGTGGTTCCAGGAAGCCTTTAAGGATTCGCTGTTCTGGAAAGCCCTGGCCAACACCCTGATCCTCAACCTGGGCGATCTGCTTTTCGGCTTCCCCTTCCCCATCATCCTTGCCATCTTCCTCAATGAGCTGCGCTCAGACAAGATCCGAAAGGCCACCCAGCTCTCCCTTTACCTCCCCAACTTCCTTTCGTGGGTTATCATCTCCGGTATCACCTCCCAGATCTTTGCCGCCAGCGGCCTGATGAACAACATCATCACCTCCCTGGGCGGCCAGACGGTTCCGTTCCTTTCCAATACGATCTGGTGGCGCTTTGTCTACTGGATCATGGGTATCTGGCAGAGCGCCGGCTATTCGCTCATTATCTACCTGGCCGCGCTCATGTCCAACGATCCCTCCCTCTCGGAGGCAGCCTATATCGACGGCGCCACCCGGATGCAGCGCATCTGGCACATCACGGTTCCGCAGATCATGCCCACCATTTCCACACTGCTCATCATGCAGGTGGGCAAGGTCGTCTCCATTTCCTTCGACCGTCCGTACATGATGCGCAACGCGCTGGTGACGGATGTGGCGCAGGTTATCTCCACCTTCGTTTATGACAAGGGCCTTAAGGGCGGTCGTTTCGATTATGCTGCTGCCGTGGGTCTGTTCCAGTCGGCAGTGGGCATTGTCCTCATCCTGATTGCCAATAAAGCCTCCAAGAAAATGGGACAGGAGGGCATTATCTGATGAGTATGACCAATATCGCCGGCAAACGGAAAAATCAGGATACCGGCACTCAGCTGAACAATGCGGCGGAGAAACGCTACCAGTTTTTCTGGGGCCTCTTCTTCATCCTGGTTTCCATCATTGCCATTATCCCCATTCTCCGCGTCATTTCCATCTCCTTCTCCTCGAAGGATGCCATTCTGAAGGGTGAGGTCTTTGTCTGGCCTGTGGGCTTTAACACCGACGCCTATACCAAGGCCCTCAAGACCGGCAATTTTCTCCAGACCATGGCCTACTCCGTTGAACTCATGCTGGCCTCCGCGGCCCTCAACATGTGTATGACCATCCTGATGGCCTTCCCGCTGGCCAGGCGGAACCTGAAGCTCGGCAGCGTAATCATGACGTTCTGCGTGCTGACCATGTACCTCAACCCCGGCACCATCCCGAACTTCCTGAACGTCCGCGATTTCGGCCTGATCAACACGGTCTGGGCGCTTCTGATTCCGGGAGCCATGAGCGTCTACAACATGATCATCATGCGCACCGCCTTCCGGGCCATTGATGAATCCCTGTATGAGGCGGCCCGCATTGAGGGCTGCTCCGAGTTCCGGATCATGTGGCAGATTGCGGTTCCCCTGACGGTGCCCACTATTGCCACCCTGGCCCTGTTCTACGCGGTATCCCGCTGGAACGGCATTGAGGATCAGATCTACTACATCAACTCCTCGGGCCTCTACACCGTGCAGATGACGCTCAAGCAGATGATTGAATCCATCGCCATCTCCGCCGAGGAAGGGTCCACCACGCAGATGACGCCGGAAAACGTCAAGGCGGCCAGCATCACCCTTTCCATGCTGCCCATGCTGATCGTCTATCCCTTCGTCCAGCGCTTCTTCACCCAGGGCGTCATGCTGGGCGCCGTCAAGGGCTGATCCCGTTTCCCGCCAAACTTTCGGAAACGGGCTGAACACAGGAATTATGCCTTCGGGCTGATTCATATATTTACAAGGAGGTATACACTGTATGAAGAAACTTCTTACCGTACTTCTGGCAGCCGTTCTGCTGACCCTTGCCTTCTCTGCCATGGCAGAGACGACCATCAAGGTCATGGTCTGGGACCGCGGCGATGCGCCTGCCGGCGGCACCATTGAGAACAACAAGATCACCGAATGGATCAATGAGCAGATCAAGCCCCTTGATATCCAGATCGAGTTCGTCTCCACCCCGCGTTCCGGTTCAGATGACAAACTGGTCACCTGGATGGCCGGCGGCGCAGCCCCCGACATCATCTTCACCTATGGTCAGAGCACGTTCCTCAACTTTGCCACCCAGGGTGGTCTGGTTGACATGAGCGCCGCCATCGATGCCCTCGGTGAGGATAGCAACATCAAGAAGTATGTCGGCGACGTCATGAACATGGGCAACATCGACGGTGCCCAGTACGCACTTCTTTCCAAGCGCGGCGTTGCCAACCCGCGTCACACCGCCTATATCCGCAAGGACTGGCTGGATGAGCTGAATCTTGAGCTGCCCACCAACAAGGACGAGCTGGTCAAGGTTCTCTACGCCTTTAAAGAAGCCCATCCCGACTGCATCCCCTGGGGCATGAGCGGCCGCACCGACACTGAGAAGGCCTACCTCAACTTCGTGGGTTCCTATGTCGATTTCGCCGACCTCAAGGATCAGTATAAGCACTCCGAGGGGTACATCGTGATGCACGAGGGTGCACTTGAAGGCATCCGTCTCCTCAACCAGCTGTACAACGACGGCATCATCATGCAGGACTTTGCCACCGATACAACCGAGGATCTCTACAAGGCCGCGGTTTCCTCCGGCAAGGTCGGCTTCCTCCTCGACGACAACACCCGTATCTTTGACTATATGGACGCCCTCAACTGCGAGAACGGCACTCAGGTCCGCTCCACCTTCGTTCCGGTTTCCTGCTTCAACACCTCCACCGGCGAGGTTCGCAACCCCTTTGAGTATGCCTATGGCATGTATGTCATGATTCCCTGGACCTCTGCCGACAAAGTCGAAGCCTGCGTCACCTACCTCAACTGGCTGGCTGACCCGGTGGTTGCCGAGAACATCGCCTATACCCCCGAGCACACCGTTGCCGAGAACGGCGTCCCGAATCCCTTCACCGCCGATCAGCTGAGCGCGATGGGATACAAGGCCACCCTGGACGATGTGAACATCCTGAACAAGCACTTCAACTTCACCGAGACCCGCGAGGGCGCCATTGCCTCTTACATGGGCAGCAACGTCTTTGAGAAACCCGAATGGTTCGCCAACCTCTACGACACCATCCAGAACGGTTTCTTCCGTTATCCCACCATGCCCATGGCCCCCGAAGTGGAGTCCCAGAAGGGCGACATCGTGAAGGCTGACATGATCACGTACGTCTATCGTCTCATTTCCTGCCCGACCGATCAGTTTGACGCTCTCGAGGCTGAACTGCATGCCAACCTGATCAACGCCGGTCTCAATGAGATCATTGAAGCCCGCGATGCCTACTATGAGCAGGTCACCAAATAAATCTGCCCCATAATGGAGAAACAGCGCTGCCCGGCAGCGCTGTTTCTTCTGTCCTCTCAAATCTGTTGCCCGACCACAGAAAATGTAATGCAGCAGATTATTTGAGCCAGAATCGCCATTTTCGCGCAGATTATTTGAACCAGCAAGGCGATTCTCCATGGTTCACACAGCATGCTGTTTCTTCTCTTCTTCCGTTACCGTAAGTATTTATATTCAAGGATAGATCGGCTTTGGGGAATCACCATGGCGTACGATTAACGAGCCAAATACTGGCTCAAATAAACTGCGGCTTTTGGTTCAAATAAAGTGCTGGATGACAGGTAATAAACGATGCCGAATAACAAAAAGAACAAGGTTAAATACGCGGATCCCACCATCCCGAAGACCATAGAGGAGTGGCTGGATCAGTTCGAAATGTTCTCGATCTATGAGATTCTCCCGGAAATTCTCGAACTGTGGGGCAGTAACCTCTTCACGGATGTCAAAGCGAAAAAACTGAGGCCGACCGAACGTGAGTTGACAACACCGCTGTTTCTTCTGCGGTGCATGGAGGTCGGGATTTCCATTCCGGATCTCGACCTGCTCACGATCGGTCTGGTCCTTGACATCTGGACGGAAAAAGGAAATGACGGAACGGAATATGCCTACAAGGCTCAGCAGACCGATTTCGACGCGTTTTGAGAATGAAAAAACCGCTCAGGTTTTACCTTGGGCGGGGGAGTTTCAGATTTTCTTTTGTTGAAACCATTTAAGGTAGTTCTTTTTGAAGTCACGATGGGTTTTAAAGAACTCGAGCTCGGATTTAGTGAAGGATTTGTTTTCCAGCTTTTCAGCCAATAATTCCATCGTACAGGCAAGGTCAGCAACCTGGAGAAGCAAATAATCCTTTTGTTTGACTTTACGAACCTCGACGTTGATAAGTTGTGAACTGAAGACGGAAGTGATGACTTTGGTAAGCTCTGTTTGACCATTGTCATAGTAAATGATGACAGAATCATAGCTTCTGAAGAAGGCATCGTTATCAGCGATAAGCCTTCCCAAGACCTGAGATATTCTCAAATTCAGCTTAATGACATCATTCCATTCCCGTTTGTAGACCAATATGTAGGAGTATGAGATCGGCAATTTCCTTGAACAGTTAAACAGAGAACTGAAAAGCTTGATGCGGTCTTCCATAAGATCATTTTCATATGGATGTTCCCGTCGAATTAACGGACCAGTGTGAACAAAATGGTTTTCCCTGCCAAGCATTTTCAGATGATCTTTGAAGCCTTTGATGTTGTCCTTAATATCGAATTTTTGATCATGAAAAACAAGCCCAACGACGTATTTGTCATCGTGGGACTCACAATCACCGAATGTTCCGGACTCATCGATAAAGATGCTCAATATCCTGTCTTCCAATACTGTACCTCAAAGACACTACATAAAGTAATAGCGGGGAAATTCCCCGCTCCTCGGTGGACCCAGATCTTTCGACCAGCCCCAATCAGTTTCCTGATCTTGAGGACAGTATAGGCGAAGATGTCTGATTTGTCAAGAGGTTCACCTGAATTTCTGTGGAAGGAGGTCGAAGATATGGCCGGAAGAATTGCCGGTATAACCGTTGAAATCAATGGTTCGACCACGGGCTTGTCGAAAGCCCTCGAATCGGTCAACAAGACCATCAAAAATACACAGTCCCAGCTGAAGGACGTGGAACGGCTCCTGAAACTCGACCCGTCCAATACTGAACTCCTGTCCCAAAAGCAGGAGAAGCTGAAGACTGCGATTCAGGCAACCAAAGAAAAACTGGATGCGCTGAAAACGGCACAGGAGCAGGCAAAGCAGCAGATGGAAAACGGTGACCTCGGCAAAGACAAGTATGACGCTCTGCAGCGGGAGATCATCGCGACCGAGGAAGAACTGAAACGGCTTGCCCGGGAAGCGGCTGAAGCAAACACGGCGCTCAATAAGATCGATGCCGTTGGCAAGACGATGGAGAACGTGGGCAACAAGATGTCCTCCGTCGGTTCCAGCCTGACCCGGAACGTGACGGCGCCCATCCTCGCCATCGGCACAGCTGCTGTGAAGACCACAGCGGATTTCGATGCTTCCATGAGCCAGGTGGCTGCTGTGTCCGGCGCGACAGGGGATGAGTTCGATGCGCTGAGAAACAAGGCCCGGGAGATGGGTGCAAAGACGAAATTCTCTGCATCCGAGGCTGCCGATGCGTTTAACGAAAAATGCCGATTCATTTCGTTGATTCCTTTTGTATATCCATGGTAAAATCAAAAAACAAAAGGATCATTTTCGTGGTAACATATTGCTGAAAGGTGAGTGAATGAAATGAAGTTGCAAAAGAATCACCTTTCAGTGTATAATCTCAATTACCATCTGGTTCTTGTGGTAAAGTACAGACGGAAAGTCATCAATGACATAATATCAAGCCGTCTTAAAGAGGTTTTCATCCATATAGGCGTGAAATACGGCATCCAGCTTTCTGAATGGAATCATGATATTGATCACGTTCATGTGCTATTTCAAGGTTGCCCCATGGACTGAGTTGAGTAAGTTTATCAACGTATACAAATCTGCAAGCAGTCGAATCATTAAAGAAGAATATCCGGTAATCAGAAAGAAATTATGGAAGGAATACTTCTGGTCACGATCGTATTGCCTTATCACAACTGGTGGAGCAAGCATAGACGTTGTCAGAAAGTATATAGAAAATCAAGGGCTAAAATGATCTTGGGAGAATGGATTAGATGGCATATAACTGTGAGGCTGGTTAAATAAAGAAGAGTATATCGAGGTTCGCGGTTTGATACAGATCGTACTTTTGATGATGAGGTTGACGACTTTGTATGTTTCCATGATCAGCTATTGACAAACACGGAAACATCGAGTATTTAGCTTTGTACAATGCGATGTGGTGAAGGCTGATGTCTGTCGTCAGGAAGAACCTTGTTCAAAAAAGAAGACGTTGTTGTGATAACGGATTATACGGCATGGAAAGGGGGAGGACGGTTAATGATAGAAAGCTCTGAAAATCCTATGCCGACTACGTCTATACTCATGCGCGGCGCGGAGAAATATGCAGCCAATATGAAAATGTTGCCAGAGAATGCACATGAATTTCTTATGAAGTCTTTCGGGTGTGCCCGAAAGGTATACAATCTGTATGTTGACTTCCTGTACTCAGAGCTTGAGCGGCGAGGATATAAAGGCAACGACGTTTTACCAAAGCTGAAACTTCCGGAGGTGACGGCATTCAAGGAAAAATTCGAGTATCTCAAAGAAGTAGACTCACTTGCACTATGCAATGCAAAGATCCATTTTGAAGCTGCCGTGAAGAGGTACAATGAGGTGTGTGACCATGTCACATACCGTCAGGGGGCCATAAGACGCAGCAACGCGGGCAATGGGGAGCTTACATTTCGTGATCTGGAAGGCATACCAAGATTCCGTTCAAAGGCACGTGGCGATTTCTCATACACAACCAACTGTCAGTATGGCACAGCGAAAGACGGAACAACGACAGCGACAATTCGTCTGAGTGATACCGGAATCCGGATTCCCAAACTGAAGACAGAAATTCCGTTGATCATTCATCGCCCGCTACCGGCGAATGCGCGTATCACCAATGCGACGGCAAGTATGGATGCTACCGGACAGATGTTTGTTTCGGTAGGATATGAGTATCCGCTTGACATGGACATGAAACTTCGTCGTGGTGTAGAAGCAGGCGATATGAGTATCGTGGACAATCTCACGTTCATCGGGCTTGACTATTCTCAGGATCACTTCTATGTGGACAGTGAGGGGCAGAAAGCCAATGCACCTCATGCCTATATGAAGTCTCTTGAGAAACTGCAAAGGCTTGAAAAGAAGCTTTCCCGCATGGTGAAAGGCTCCAAAAATTATGAGCGGATGAGACAGCGTATTGCTAAACTTCACGTCCATATTGCCAACCAGCGTAAGGACTTCACCAACAAGGAAGCCCGAAAGCTGGCAGACAGATACGATGTTGTTGTGGTGGAAGACATCAATCTTCATGCCATGGGACAGACACTGCATCTTGGCAAGAAGTTAAACGACAACGGGTTCGGGATGTTTCGTACAACGCTGGACAGAATGCTTCGTAAGAAAGGAAGCGTGCTGGTCAGGACGGACAGATGGTATCCCAGCACAAAAACCTGCCATCACTGTGGATGTGTCAACCACGACGTGAAGCTTGGAATCAAAGAATGGACTTGCCCTGTATGTGGAGCTGTATTGGACAGAGATGTCAATGCGGCAATCAACATACGTGAAAAGGGAAAGGAAGTCTTTGTCAATGTCATTAAAATTGGGACATCAAACCGAATAGAGAATGAGCATCTGCACATAGGAGCAGATGCTCTTCTTATATGCAGAATGCAATCAGGTGTCTAATCCTAAGATCGAATGAAATTTGGTCATACACGGGAAGATAGAGATTACCCCGTGCAATCCTTTGATTCATTAATCCTATTCTTTATATCTGAAACTGCACTATCAAATGCAGCTTGGGCATCAGCCAATGTTTTGTCGCATA
>JAFUBF010000220.1 GCA_017460325.1 Clostridia bacterium
CTGCGGGCAGAAGACGGAGGTCTACAGCCGGATCACGGGCTATTACCGGCCGGTGCAGAACTGGAACGACGGCAAGGCCCAGGAGTTCCGGGACCGGAAGCTGTACGACATCGGCAGGTCCCACCTGACCCACAGCGGCCCGCGCCCCGCCTATTCCAACATGGACGCTGCCATCGAGGCGACGACGGAGCTGGGCTGCTGCGAACCGGCCCAGGTGCTGATGAAGCCGGAGAGCGAGGAAGCGCGGGTGGACCGACGCTCCGGCAATCCCAACAGGCGCGCCACCGCGGAGGCCGCCTTTGAAAATCCCGGCGCAGAGCACGCGAAGGCGCTGCTGGATTCCCAGGCCGAGGCCGCAAAGGCCGAGCGGCTGGCGGAGGCCAGGTTCCGCGAGGCCAGCGCGGCAACCTCCGCCGATCCCGACGGCGCGGAGGCGATACTGTTCAAGTCGCCCACCTGCCCGAACTGCAAGGCGGCCATGGCGCTGCTGGACCGGGCGGGGGTGAAGTACGCGGCGGTGAACGCGGCGGACGTGCGCGACCTGACGGCGAAGTACGGCGTCAAGCAGGCTCCGACGCTGGTGGTGCCCACCGGGGAAGGCTTTGAGAAGCTCCGCGGGGTTTCGGACATCAAGGGATGGCTGGTGAGCGGGCATGCGGTGAAATAGGCGTAAAGACAGGCTATCATTGCGAAAGAAAAGAACGATTCTTTTAGGGCGTTTGGTAAATCCATGTGCAGATGTCCTCGCGGGCATCTGCATTTTCAATTGCAAGACAAGGAGGTATATGGTATAATGGGCCTGTTCAGTCAGGCATATTCTGATTTGTCGGGGAGACGAGGAAACAGGGAGCAGGGAACAGGAATGGCGGTGCCGACCCAAAGCCTTCCCCAGCGACCGAAGGGAGCGGTTCAGGGGAAGGTGGCCCGCGTAGCGGGTCGGATGAGGTCGGTCTCCCTGCGGTATCGATGGTTTGTGTGCGTCCTTTCAAGAGAGCGACCTCATCCGTCTTTCGGTAAAAACGCAAGCGTTTTCACCGAAATCCACCTTCCCCTGAACCGGCAGCTTCGCTGCCTGGGGAAGGCTTTTCAAAAATGCAGCCAGTAAAACAAGAGATTATTTCCTCCAATATAACGCATTGCAACGGCAGACAGCGTACTGATGAGCAGAAGCCAGGTCATCAAATGCCCGGAGAAACGAAAGGGTGGCATTACAGTGGATAATGAAAGAAACATGTACACAGTATACAGGGATTGGATCTATTCGGCCTGTAAGCGCTCTGTTGCGATACAGCTCTGTAAAACGCTTGAGCAGGTGGACTGGTTTCTGCATGAGACGAGGACAATCAAGAGCAGCTTTCTTGAATTGATGCCAGATGACATGCTTCGATGCATAGGCGACCTGAACCGGAACAGAGTTTTCAAATTCAGAAACAGAGAAGCCATGCCATGGCTTGGCAAGCTCAGCAATGCTCTGTCGGACTTTGCCGTCAGCGAAGAATATACAAAAGCGTTGGCTGAGTTTGGTATCAGTCCGATTCAACTGGAGCGGCGTGGAGATACAACATATGCGCAAGACGCAGCACCTGTGGGAGCAAATGTTGCTGAACCGTCAGTACAGGCTGATGAGCAGTTTGTCGAAGCTTCATTACCCATAAAAGAACAGCCTCTTGATGTGTCTTTGCAGGACATGGAAGAGGCAGGAATACTGCCGGAAGAACGGCCGGAGGAAAAGGCAGTTCGCAGCATTCTTGAAAAATGCGTGATCAAATTGAATGGGGCGACGATTTCCAGGGAAGCCATTTCCCAGAGCTTTCTCTCCTATCTGTCCGACGTATCCACACAGCATGAGCATAATGTTGGAATAACTCTGCATACCGGAACCATTATTTTCGATGCCCTGGCTGTTCTGTGGGCGGCTGTTTCCAGCTTGTTGGCCAATGAAACAAGCCCCGAAGAGCTGGTCAGATCGTTGCGGGCAGGCGAAGATTTGGTAACCTATGGAAAGATGGGACGATGCCGCTTTGAAGGGATTGTAGAAAAGTTTGGGATGCCCAATGCCAAACTGGTTCAGGATGACAGATTTCAGAACACCTATTATGTCCCAAGCACAATTTGGTCAAGGATAACGCCTTATCAGGGAAAATCAAAGAGACTGGACGGGAGAGGTTCCAAGGCCCAGGGGGCAAAGAGGAAGAAGTTCTATACTGATGTATTGAACATTGAAGAAAGCAAAATACCAAGTATAACGGATACGTCCACAGTCTTTGTCATGGCCAGAGAAAAAGCAGATATGCTCGTAAGGGGCCTGTCAATCTGCCATAACAGGGATACCTTCAATTTGCTTGACCTCGTTACATCTTCCTGGTATACAGACAATGACGAATATAACTACAGCGGAAATGCGGGGAAGAACGAACCCGTTCTCAAGTTTACAGGAAGGGTATCCACGGGCCGAAAGCTGCTTCTGAAGAGGGGTGGCAACAAAAACGCGGGGCTGTTTGTGTGTGATGACGATGAACTCCGCAGGGGCGAATCTGAGCTGCCGGAGCTGTTTAATCGAAAGGCACTCCAGTACGTTCATGTACTGGCTGATATTGATATGGAACAGGGTGAAAAGCTGGTAGCAGACAACGAAACAGCGGAAGTATTTGCATGTACGAAGGATTTCCTGCTGTCATGTCCGCTCCAGATACAGGAAGACAATCCGTATACACAAGTATTCTCGAAACAGGTGGATGCTATACTGGATCATGAAATACGGTCTGTTGTTGTCTCTGGCTTTGTTGACTGGAAGACCTGGAGAGATTTCCGTCAAACCCTGTTTAATATGAAGGATTCCGATTACGAATCCCAGGAAAAGAATGACTTCATTGTGGATGCCTGGTCACTTTTCAATCTTTTTCAGACAGCGGTTTTTCCAATGACCCTGCTTGAGAATATGATAAAAAGAGGACATCTTACGATAGGCTCACCTGCTGAAAGGATCAGGCAGTTATCGAAACTCGCTGGTGTTTTTCCAGATGATCTTAGGGAAAACGCGTTGTATGTTGCCGAATTGCTTGATGAGATTTATGAAAGTATTCTGGAGCAGGATGAGGAAACTGCATATCCTATGTCGAAACAACATGCCCTCAGCAGAAAAAAAGCTTTTCGCCAAGAGCAATTGATAATCACAGAAGTTAAATACAGCCTCTCTGTATCATCCGGGAAGTCGGCAAAGTTGGTTGAGTTGCTTTTAAGGAATGCGAGTAAACGAGTATGCGTGGTTGTGCCAAAACGATATTATGAGACTGTCCTGCGTGAATCCGGACTTCCCTGGTTGATGGTCAATCCGGACAATCTGACAATTACTACGGCAAATCAGTTTGACAGCGGTGAAATGTATGATACGATCATCGTGGTTGGAGAATTCAGGGGAAAGCGGTTTGACAGCTTCCGCTGTATGTCTGCGCAAGAGGTAATTTCCATTCTCTATAATTGTGAACAGAACCAGTACCGCGTGAGAAGGAAGCAGTCCCGGCAAATGGATCGGATACTCAATGAAAGATCCTTTGTGCATGTAAATATGGATGAAACAGGGGAGACCTCTTGGCAGGACGGTGCAACTGAGGAAGAATTGCAGCAGCTTGATCATATGTCGGTCGAGTTGGACTCCTACATTGATCAGCTTGCAATGACGCTGCCTTCCATTCCGGGTTACAGCCGGGGGGCAGAGGCAGGTACGAGAGAAGCTGAAATTGCCGCAATTGCAACTTTTGATACCGGTGAAAAGGCATTCTTTACTCCTTTCTATAAAGCATGCGTATTCGATGAAGCAAACGGGAAAGTCGATGAGAAGCGAATCTCTGATTTCGAACTCAGCGAAGGGGACATGGTTGTATTTACCCGCAACGATGATGAAATGCATGATATTGTCGATGAAATCATGCGGATGCTCATAGAAAGCGGCCGGTTGAAGGAATCGGAGCATGTGGCCTATGGTCTGTCCAGAGTATGGAAGAACAAGTTGCGAATGTATATGAAGTTGTCCGGGATGAAACCCGGCTTCGTTGCAAAGAGAATGACGGACAATGGCGTATCCATAACTTCGCAGACCATCCGAATCTGGATAGATCCGGATGCGCATACCGTTGGACCCAGAGATCCGGAATGCATCCGGCAAATAGGGATCATTGTTGGAGACGATGGAATGGCTGAGCACCCGGAAGAAACGATGGAAGCATGCAGGATAATTCGCCAGCGACGCAGAAGAATACTTGATGTGATTGAAAAGTCGATTCACAACAAGCTCGGTGGGAAAGCCAACAAAACCAGCGATCCTATTGAAAGGGAAATCTATTCGAGAATCGACTCACAGGCAGATATATTGAGAGTGGAATCCTTTGTCCGAATGAAAAAGACCATGCTGGCTACGTTTGTCAACAAACCGGTCAGTTTGTAATGAGGTGTTGACATGATTGACAAAATGCTCCAGACGCGGAAAGAATACGTTGATCTGATCCGGCGTGAGCTGTTGGGGCCAGGCTCGGAAATCTCGATTCCCGATGAAGAACATGAGCTGATTTCAAGTGCGCCGGACGGACGTTATTCACTCGGCATCCTGTTTCCCCGCGATACAAAGATGAATGCGGAGAACAACGACACCGTGCGAAGCAATTCCTCTGAGGATGCGCCTGAAGAGGATGATGTCGAAGAGGAAGCTGCAGATACTGTTGCCAACAGGGAAGAACACGGTGTCATGGATGTCAGCCGGGATGAAGAATCCAGCCAGGATGAAGAAGACAACCTTGACGAAGAGATCAGCCTTTCTGCCCAGAATATGCCCTCCTCTGCGGGAATCACATTTTTGGCAGTTGGCGATACAGAGCGCATCACCTGTGATGTCAGCTTTGGCACCTATCATTCTGCGCTGCCGAAGGAATGCATGGTGCCATTCAAGGCTGAGCATCCAGAGCAGGTACAGGTGCCGGCTTCGTTGAGACAGTATGTCAAATATGATGTGGAAGCACAATGCTTTCGCGTGATCGATGGGAATCTGAGCCGGAAGATCATCGGGGCATCCAAAAGATCGGACACTACTCCAGAAAATGAAGAGCATGATGTCTATGACGCGATGTACAGGCTCTATGACCAGCTTATCCGTGGTCATGTGAGAGATCCGCACAGAGCAGAGATCACGCTTGACTTTTCCAATGGAGAGTACAATGATGGCGAAGGAGACGGGATCGATGGAATTCCGGTCAAGCTGACAGGCCTTCGCAGGAACTGGCGTGACAATATCTGGTCAATCACAATCATGCTGGTGAATGACAGTAAAAAGCCTCTGAGAGGTCAAAAAAAGAATAATTCGCTACAGAACACTCATCCAGCCATATTCCAGCCTGAAATCCGGATATCCACCGACAAGAACAGCTTCCGGTTCCTGCCTTTTTCGGGAATGGAGGACACGAGAATATTGGATGAAGAGGAAAAATCACTCGAACTCCAGTACCGTCACAAGAAAAACTGGGCAAATTGGTTGGGTACAGCAGCAAACTGGAGCGTC
>JAFUBF010000221.1 GCA_017460325.1 Clostridia bacterium
AAAGAAACCATTGATAAGGTATGTGAGCTGTTGCTTACAATAAGAGATGATGATATTCATATGAGTGATGATGACGTCAAGAACAAGGGCCTGTTTAAGGGGGAATGAGCCTTATCCCACCACTTCGCGACTATAGCCTTCACTTTTCCGGAAGCTGTCCGGCCGTTTCTCCCGTCTCAATCGTGTACATTCCGTCTCCGCGGACCAGCAGCCCTCCGTACAGGTCCACCGATCCGATCCAGGTCCCGTCCGGCTGCCTCAGTACATAGGCACGGGTTCCGCCGGTGACGGAGAGGCTGTTCGCCTTCCCTGTGACCATCCCGGACCGCAGCAACTCACGCAGCGCAGCGGATTCCTCTTCGGACAGCTCCACCGGAATCGGTCCGGCCTCACAGTCCATATCCATGCACGATATTTCGGCGCCGTCAAGGACCGATTCCGAAATGTTCAGAAAGGTGGCCAGCGGCCGGGCCTCATATCCCTGCGGCCCGATGCCCACGTCTCCATACGCATAACAGCGGATACCCGGAAACAGCCTGCGTGCCCAGCGATAAAGGGCCTGGGCCGAGGGGTCCGTATTCTCATAGCAGCGGTCTCCGGACTGCCCGAGCAGAATGAACTCCGGGGTTCCCTCCCGGGAATAGCGAACCGCGCAGGTATTCTCCGTTCCCATGTCACAGCCGCCGAAGCCCTTTACCCCGCTCTGCGTCCCCACATCCGAAACAAGACTCAGGATGGCAAACCGGTCATCCTCCTCCAGCTGACCCAGAAAACGGAGTTCTTCACTGTTTTCAAGGAAGGCCCGTTTATCCTCTTCCTTCCACGGCCACCGGAGCTGTTCATCCGCTCCGGACATCCCAAACAGACAGCCGTCCTCATCCATACAGCCAATCTGCACCAGATCCCCCCAGCCCTGCTGGCGGTAATCGGTCATCAGGACAATGCGCCCCGGTTTTCGTTCCTCGCCGGAACAGAGGGAGGGCAGCATCAGCAGAATCAGAGAGAACACAATCCGGTATCGCATCATCATCCGTATCCCCCATATAAAGCTGCTTTGGCTTTCGGCACCGTATGACTGACAGGGACATTGTCCGGCAATCCGGTCATGACCGGGCCCAATCCCCCATATAAAGCTGCTTTGGCTTTCGGCACCGTATGACTGACAGGAGACATTGTCCGGCAATCCGGTCATGACCGGGCCCAATCCCCCATATAAAGCTGCTTTGGCTTTCGGCACCATATGACTGACAGGAGACATTGTCCGGCAATCCGGTCATGACCGGGCCCAATCCGTTCAATAGCCCCATCCCCTTATCTGACGTCATAAGCCCGGAAAAAGTTCCCGATTCATCCCCGTTTCCCTGCAGAAATGAACGGGAAAACGGCACAGCCGCCGCCGTGCCGTTTTTGAACTGTTCCGGGGAAACCCTCAGCGCCAGGTCTGGCAGAAACCGGTAATGTACCAGTTGTCGGCCTGCAGTTTGGTCTGACAGTTTTCCCTCCGGACCTCATTTTCCGGAATGGCAAACATGTTCCTGTACTTCCTCTCAGGCACGGCGCTGTAACGGTAATTCATCCGGCGAATGCGGGAACCCAGGTTTCCCTCCACCGTCGTCAGTTCATACAGGTTGTTTCCCAGATCTGTCACGCTCTCCACAATCGCGATGTGCGTATAGGGCGTGGAGCCCTGCACCCCGTAGATGACCAGATAGCCCGGTTTCGGCACGGCGCCTTCGGTCCCGTCCAGCCAGCGGCCGCGGCGTTCAAATGCCTTAAAGGCATTCCCCACACGCCCTTCCATGGCGGAGAAACAATCATCCGGGCCCAGGGTATCCTCCTGATTCCACCGGATCAGCGTCATTCCGCTGTGATAGGCACACCACAGTTGAAAGACAGAACACCAGCCGATCTCCCGCTCATCATGGTAATACCAATGGGTATACTCGTTGTTCTTTGGCAGCAGTTCAAAAGGATGCTTTTCAAACTGCGCCCGGGCTGTCAGGACAAACAGCCGGGCCACCTCCGGCATTTCAGGCGGAAACGTCAGGTCATACATCTCATTCGGATTGGTCTCGATCTCCGCAGGCGAAATGGCCGGCGGAATCTTCATGTTGACCGGTGCCGGCTCCGCCGCCAGTGCCAACGCGGCCACAAGGAGCATCAGCAGGCAGACCATGCCTGTACGCAAAAGCATTCGGTTCATATTACTTGACTCCATTCTCCATTACTGGCGGCCTGTCCTGTATGGACAGGTTATACCCTGTACTTAAACACTGTCGAATACAGAAAAGCGGAAAGAAATGCCAGGCGGTATTTCATCAGCCCCAGCCGGATCCGGACACGGGTGCCCAGCCCCTTCAGGGACAAATCGCGAAACAGCGTCCGGACCTTCGGCCTTTTCATGTACGCCCGGGTCCAGTGAACCCTTTCCATAAATGAAAAGGGCGTCTGCGCTGCGCAGCAGTTCCGTACCGCATCGACAGCCGTCTTTCGGCGCCGTATGGCCATACGCCGCCTGCATTCCGGCAGGCCGCTCAGCAGTTTTTCCAGCGCGTCGTTGGACTTATCAAGAGAATCCGGCACAAACTTACTGTAATGCTTGGTCACGCTGTTCTCGTGAAAGCGGTAATGATACCAGGCCCGGTCCACCGCTGTCACATGCGTCGCCTTCAGGTAAGCCGTCACGATGAACAGAAGATCCTCCGCATAACGGATATCCTCCCGGAAACGGATCCCCTCCAGCACACACCTGGCAAAGAGATTGCGCGGGCTGTATCCGGAAAGCGGCTGCCCGTCCCCGTCCTCGGGAAGGGCAAGCATGGCCGGGATCAGCTCCGTGCGAATCGTGTCCGTATCGAACACCGTTCCATCCGGAAAGCCCAGCGGGACATTCTCCTGCCCGCCGGGTCGGTCCTTGAACACCCGACAGAAGGACGCCTGACTGTCCGTTTTCCGGCAGGCGCTGAGAAGTGCCTCAAACATCTCCGGCTCGACCCAGTCATCTGCATCGCAAAAACCGATGTACCTCCCCCGGGCCGCCTCAATTCCGGCGTTTCTCGCCGCGGAAACCCCGCGGTTTTCCGGAAAGGACAGGACGCGGATGCGCTCATCCCGCTTCTGCCAGTCCATCAGCACCCGGGCCGAATCATCCTGACTGGCATCATCCACAAAAATGAATTCCATGTCCGAACAGGTCTGCCCGAGGAGGGATTCAATGCACTCCGGCAGATACCGGCCCGCATTGTGTACGGGAATGATTACGGAAATTTCCGGCATATGCTACCCCCTGCTGATCAGCTCCGCCCGCCAGAGCGGTCCCTGAACCAGGAAGAAGGTACACCCGATGACCGAGAACGGCGCATAGACGGATTCAAACATGCCCACGAGGATAAACACGGTGCAGAATGCCAGGGGCGTTGCCGCCAGCGGACTTTTTTGCCGGCAGACCCAGTAATACCGGAACGCCCGCACAAAAGCCGCCACCGTATAACAGATGAGCAGCAGCCCGGCAATGAATCCGTTGTTATACGTGACACCGAGGAACGCGTTGTGGGCGTTAAAGTGCCGGTCGCCGGCCCCGTCCATTGCCACCCATTCCCGGATCACGCTGGTCTCATGTCCGTTCCAGCGCAGGTTTTTCAGGATCACCGACCAGATCCCCCAGCGATCACTGGTCAGATCGTCCATGGACAATTCCCGTTCCTCCGGCTTCGGCACCAGAATGGGATCCCCATAGGTCTCATGATTGTAAAGGGCCAGTGCATAATCCTCCTCATAGGCATCCCGTATCTTATCCCGGGTCAGCTTCACGCCAAAGAGCAGGCCCACCAGGATAAAGACCGCCAACAGCGCCAGCCAGCGCCCGGGATGCCGGGCGGTTCCGGCCACGATGGAGGCGATCAGGATGATGGCCACGCCGCCAAAGGCCAGCAGACAGGCCCGGGACATGGTCAGCACCAGGGTCACAGAGGCCCAGAGCCCCGCCAGGAGACACAGCACCATGCGTCCCCGATGGCCCTCGCAGAAATCCACATACGCCAGCAGAAACGCCGCAGATGCCATGACAATGCAGCACATGGCCAGGCAGTTGGCATCATAGAAGATGCCCAGATATCCCGGATACCCGTAATAGACCGGTTTCATGATCCAGGAAACCGCCAGGAACGGCAGCACGGCGAACACACAGGCCCGAAGAATTGCCCGGAAGGTATCATCGTCGTTCCGTGAGGCAAAAACGGTAAACATCACGGGATAGCAGGTCAGCAGCGGAACACTTTCCGGCAGCCAGTCCTGATAGAACAAACCCGAAATGACCATCATGCCGTGAAGCGCAAACCACAGGGCCATCATTCCCTTGCTGAGATGCACCCGTTTGCGGCCCGGCGTGCGTGCGCTGAGGGTGACAAACGTCAGCAGTATCATGCCGAACAGCACAAAAATCATCCAGCGCATGGGGAATTTCCGCTGCGTAAACAAGACGCAGTAGCCCTCCAGTGCCACCAGTGCCACGGTCAGCAGCCGTGAATCGAAAATCTCGTTGAAAATGCCCGTCACGTGGTCATACCACTTCAGAATGCCGGACCCATCAACCGATGTATTTGACATAGTTTCCTCCAGCCCGGTTCCAGACTCCATCCTCTTTCCCTGAGTCCTGAAACCAATCAATTTCCGGCCACCCGCTGCTTCGCATCGGGCCCGGTCACATAAACAGTCCGGTCTTTCGGCACCGATTCCTTGCCTCTGCCCACGCCCAGCGTGCTGACGCTTCGCGTCAGGCCCGGTGGGACAGCACCCGTTCGTAGATGTGCGCCGTCTGACGGGCATTCCGCTCCCATGTCATTTCCCGCGCACAGGTCCGGGCCTGTTCACGCATCTTTTCCCATCTGTCCGGAGCCGCCAGGACATCGTAAAGCCGATGCCGCGTCTCCTCCACACTGCCGGCTCTGACCAGGAATCCGTTCACCCCGTCCCGGATGACATCCTCGATGCCCTCATCCCGGGACCCTATGGTCACGCAGCCGGCCGCCATGGCCTCAATATAGACCACGCCAAAGCCCTCGCCCCAGCTGGGCAGGACAAAGGCATCTGCTCTGGCCATCTCCTCCATCAGCGCCTCATGGGGCAGTCCGCCCAGCAGGAACACGCGATCGGCAAGCCCCAGTCGGTGAATCTGCGCACGCAGCGCCTCCTCAAGCGCCCCAACGCCCACAATCCGCAGGGTTGCATTCGGGAATTGCGCTGCCAGACCGGCGAAGGCGTCAATGGTCACATCCATGCACTTTCGCTTTGAGAGCGTTCCCACCGACAGAAGGCGCCCTCTTTCCTTCGGAATATCCGGAATCAGGGACAGATCCAGGCCGTTTGGAACCACCTCGGTAATCCCCTCCGGGCGATAGGGCTGAATGCGCCTGAGCAGCATGGTGGAGACCGCCATGAGGGCATCCGCCCGCCGGACAATGCGGATATTCCGGTTCATGGGTTTTTCCCCGGGCCGGAAGTAGCGAAGGACATCCGTCCCGTGAGCCGTCAGGACATAGGGCAGATGAAGTGCATCTGCCGTCAGCATCCCGGCATGCCCGTCCCGGTCAATCATGTGCGCGTGAATCAGGTCCACCGGATTCATCCGGTGAATCCGCCGGGCCACCGGAAGGATCGCCCGGTAATAATTCCATCCGCCAAGGAGCTTTTCCCCTGCATCCCCCAGGGTCAGGCAACGGGGATACTCCACGTGCACCCCGTCCACCTCCTGCGCCTTCGGCGTCCCCCGGACAATTTCCGCCCAGAACGGCCGCATTTTCTGCATCAGGGGTGGAACCGGCACCGTGGCAATCACATCCACCGTATGCCCCAGGGCCACCAGGGCACGCGCCTGTTCATGGACAAAAAAACTGTACGGAGAGGCATCTGCCAGTCGATGAATCATCATCAGAATATGCATCTCATCACTCCAAAGCACTCAGATAGGCCGCCATGAACCGGTCCGTTATCCGCGGCCAGACATATTCGCCCGCGTGCCGGATACAGCGGCGGCTCCTCTCCTCATACCCCTCAAGAATCTGCCGAAGTCGCGCCGCCTGCTCCCGCCGGTTTCCGCAACCGACGGAAAAGCCAACCTCCCCCTCGGGAAACTGACCGTCAAATCCCTGACCACGGGTATACAGGACCGGCACCCCGCGGCTCATGGCCTCAAGATAGACCATCCCAAAGGTTTCCGCGGAAGAGGGCACCAGTAAAACATCACAGCTTTCATAAAAGGCAGACATGTCTGCCCGGCCTTCAATGCGCCCTTTCAGGCTGTCCCCCGGATGCAGTTTCCCCCTGACCTGCGGTTCAAGTTTGCCCGCGCCGCAGCCGGTAAACACAAAGCGTCCCTCACCGGCATCCGCCAGATGCACCGCCGCAAGGGCATCCATGGGCCGTTTCCGCCGGTTCATGCCGCCGGCAAAGCCCACCCGGACCGGTCCCGTCGGCATTGTCCGCGCCCTGGCACCCTCAAGCCACGCCGGGTCCAGACCGTTGGGAATGACCCGGCACTTGTCTGCCAGACTGGCCTGCTCACTTTCCGGCAGGAAACGGATCACCTGCTCCCGGACCACCGGGCTCAGGCAGATCACCCCCGCCGCCTCCCGCAGAATGGTCCTGGCCATGGGGCGCAGGTGCCATTCATATTTCCAGATCACCGCCACATCACTGTAACGAAGGGTCACCACAAACGGCCGGTTCCACTTCCTGCCAAGTTCACGGGCAATGGACCCGTCCGTAAAGAGGGTATGCGCGTGAATCAGGTCCGTTTCCTCCGGGCCCATGCAGGACTGAATCCAGGGAACCGTACGGGCCGCCTTCAGGTGGAAAAAGAGGGTATCGCTGGTCCTGAGTGTCACGGCATACTCCGTGGGCACATTGCGCGGCACATTTTTCCCCCGGTTATTGTCCGTTTTTTCCGGAACAAACACTCTCTGTTTCAGTCCCTTTTCCGCCAGCGCTTCAAACAGCTGGGGAAACACCGTAGAGCCTGCCAGGTTTCGGCAGATGTGCACAACGTTCACGTTCTGCGCTCCTTCCCTCCCGCCAGAATCCCCGGCAGTGAAACAAGGCCCACCAGCGATCCGGTTCCATAGGAAAAATGGAACAGCGGGTACAGAACAAATTCCACCGGGAAAAAGATCCAGTTCTTCTTCGCCCGTGCAATGTCATACGAATAAAACAGATCCAGCAGCAGATAGGCCCCCCATTCCAGGGCAAGAAGCCCGCCAAAGAGCATGGACCGGGTCAGAATGGTCAGCAGAGCCAGGAGGATGGTGGAGAGCACAAAGCACATGGGCACAAAATGCCGTACGCTCATGGAACCGGGCACCAGTGCCATGGTGATGACGTTCCATTTGCCGTTCATGAAGCCCATCCGCATGATCCCGCCAAGGGTATCCCGGCAATAGTACACCGACTTGATCCGGTGATTCAGAAACACCTTCCCGCCGCTTTTGCGAATCCGGTAATTGAGCTCGTTGTCCTGATTGCGCGTCATACGCTCGTCGTAGTAACCGATGCGGTCAAAGAGCTCCCGGTGAAAACAGCCAAAGGGCAGCGTATCCACGTACGCATCCTCATCCGTGGTCCGGAACTGGGAGTTGCCCACCCCCAGCGGGGTGGCCAGCATGGCGGCAATCGCCTCCCCCATAAAGCCCCGGCCCCGGGTTTCCACCACGCCGCCCACGTTCTCGCAGTCCCGTGTCAGCAGCGTCTCAACGGAGAGCCGGACATAGTCCGGCATATACTCCGCATGCACATCCAGACGCACGATGACGGGCGCCGTACTGTTGCGGATGCCGATGTTCATGGCATAGGGGACTGTCCTGTTCGGATTGTCCAGAATCCGGATCTGCGGATACCTGGCCTGCATGCCGCGGAGAATGTCCACCGTGCGATCCTCAGACCGGCCATCCACAAAGATGACCTCCATTTTCTCGGCCGGATAATCCTGCCTGAAAATGGACTCGACGCACGCCTCAATGTACCGTTCCTCGTTGCGGATCGGCAGGACGAGCGAGATGTTGGGATATTCCATATGCATCTCCTCTCTTTGTCTCCATACAGGTTTCCGGACAGAACCCGGAACTCAGTACCACATCCAGTTTCCGAACCAGTTCATGGCATCGCACCATGCACGCGGCACCTCATGTCCGGATGCCAGCGGATAGAACCCGATAAACAGAACCAGGGCCACAATCAGGTAGACAATCCGTATGATGCGGACCGGACCGGGCCAGCGGCGCTCCGCATAGGAAAGCGTCATGCACAGCGCCAGAATGATGAAGGGGACGCTGGCAAAGTAGTGATAGATAAAGGTCAGACGGCTGACCAGCACCCAGGGCAGATAGGCCGAAAGGAATCCCACGACAATCACCGGCATCATCCGGTCCAGCGGATCGATCCGGATCGGCCGGATCTTCATGACCGGCAGCAGATTCCGGTATGCGCTGTAAAGAAGGATGAACACCATGCCGCCAAGGCATCCCCACCAGACCGCCGGGTTGCCGAAGGCGAGAATGGAGGAGGCCATGCCCGCTGCCGGGAATGAGGCCGAGTAGTACCACATGGGCTTGATGATCAGGGGCCATTCGTACCAGGGCGAGGAGAAATAGTGCTCCGCCACCAGAATGGCATGATAGTCGTACATGAGCACCTGTGCATCCCAGATGCGCCGGAACAGGTTTCCATCCAGCCGGACTTTCCCGTATGCGCTCAGATACGGAATGTACGAAAGGATATAGATCACAACCGGAATGAACACGAAAAACACCACGCAGCACAGAAGGGTGATTCCCATCCGGCGCGGGAATGCGGCCGCCAGATCGCAGCCCTCCTCCTCCGGATGGCTTCTGGCAAACCTGTACTGGTTGTACAGAGCCAATACGCGGCTGAAAAACAGCAGCGCCAGGCCGATGGCCCCATAGCAGCCGATCCATTTGGAGGCGATGGCCATGCCCATGAAGAGTCCTGAAAACGCCAGCTCCACCAATAGTCGCGGCAGAGGCGTTCGCAGGAAATCCTTTCGCATCCAGCGGACCATGAAGAGGAACATCAGCATCATGAACAGCACCGGGAAGGAATCGATGGTGGCAATCCGGGTCTGCGTGAAATGCATGCAGTCAAGGGCCATCAGGCACTCGGCCGTTGCCGCCCACCGCGCACTGCCCAGAAGCTGCAGGGCCAGCAGATAGATGACCGGCAGCATCAGGACGCCGGTCAGGGCACCGGCAAACCGCCAGGCAAAGGGCGTCATCCCCATTGCCCGGATACAGAGGCTCATGAACACTTTCCCCAGAGGCGGATGCGTCGTCTCATACGTGGAAAGGCTGTGGGCATGCTCGTACCCCGTCCTGGCATGGTAGATTTCATCAAAATACATGCTGTTCTGGTACGTCGGCTTCAGCGGCACCGTATCCGGCTCATCGATGAGGGTATTCGGGTCTGCCTCCCGGCCCTCCCGGGCCCCGGTGGCCGTGGCGGACTTTGCCGGCAGTACGTTGCCCTCTTCATCCACCGCCGCCACCTCCCACAGGGAGGAACCGGCCCCGTCAAAGACCAGTTCGATGTACCGGCCGGAGAAGGTGAGCATATCGCCGTTTGCACCGGTCGCCCGCCGGGTTTCATCCAGCGTCGGCCAGCGCATTGCCTGCCACTTGAAACACTCGCCCCGGTCAAAATAGGCAACCACCCGGTACTCGGGTGCAAAGTCCGCCGGATCATCCGCCGTGGCAACGGTGAACTGCGTATCCGAAATCCCGCCGTAATAATAGATATGATACAGCTGCCCGGGATCCACCGAATCGCCCAGATCAATGATGACCGTCTCATTTCTGGCGGAGGACACATAGCCGGTCTGGGGCGCCTTCTGCACGCCCAGATCATAAAAAGCCACACAGAGGTACACAAAGGTCACCGAGAGCATCACCGCCAGGTCACGCCCCCGCAGCCGGATAATCCCGCCGGGGCCCCGGCGAATCTGATCCCGCAGGAACGCAGCTCTTGCACCCTCCGGCTCCTCCGCCTTTCCCGGCCCCGATTCGCCCGCTTCCGGTCGCTCCGGCATCCGGAGCGGCGCCTTTCCACGGACACAGGACACGGCTGCCCACACAGTCAGCCCGGCCGAGAGCAGCTGCACCACGCTGATCACGTACCCGATGCCCAGATTGGGGGCGATCAGATAGTCATAGGCCAGAACAATGCCCACATTCACGGCGCTGGCCGCGCTGGCCAGGAGGAAGGAAAGGAGCAGACGGACATCCTCCGTCTCCACATAGGCCAGCAGGAGCAGCACGAGTCCGGCCAGAATATACCGCTCATGCATTTTCGTCCCCAGGACGAACACCAGCTGCAGCGTCATGGCCGCACTCAGATACAGATAACGCCGGCCTTTTTTCAGATAGAAGACAATTCCGGCCGCCATGGACAGGAACATGAGCCCAAGACCCAGCTGACCGTAAGTAACCGGCCCCAGAATCGGCCGGGTATTTTCCACCCAGTTGCCGCCCAGGAGAAACATGAGGTTTCCGGTCGACAAGGTGGCATAGTCATAGCTGCTCAGTGTGCTGATGTACTTCTCCACCAGCCAGAGGGGACCCGACTGCCGCAGGGAAAACGGAATGGCAATGATCAGCGTTACCCCCACGGCCAGGGCCAGTCCGATCCAGATACGCCGCACGTTTTCCCGCCGGCAGAATTCAAGGATCAGGGCAAATATGCCCAGCGGCGCCAGAAGGCCCGCCTGAGGCTTAGTCAGAACCGCCAGGGCAAAGGCCGGAATCGCCCGTTCCCAGTGTCCCTCCCTGGCCATGGACAGGAACAGCACCATCAGCAGGGCCGCTACCGAATCAATCTGTCCCCAGCAGCTGCCGGTCACAATATACGCGGGATTAAAGGCAAAGACGGAGGCCAGAATCAGCGCCAGTCTGGGCCGTTCCCGACGGACCAGCCGATAGATCACCAGGGCCAGCGCCATATCACACAGCTCCGGAACCAGCTTGAGGACGATCTCAGTGCCCATCCCCGAGTAACCGATTCCCAGCAGATTCACCACATGGCCGATCAGGCCCAGAACCAGCATATAGGCCGGCGGATAATCGCAGAAATAGTCCGCCTCATAGAAGGCGGCCGGGCCGCCGGAGGCCATCTTGGCCGCCCAGGCCTTGAAGCAGCCCATATCCACGCCGTATCCGCTGATGTTCATGGAAAGGACCAGCCGCAGAAGGAAGGCACAGAGAAGAATCAAAACCAAAAGTGCCCGGTTTCTGTCCGTTTTCTGTCCGATGCCGCTGCGGATAAGCATCCAGGAGGCCACCAGCCAGAGGCCGCTGACCACCACCAGCATCGGAATCACCGGGAATGCCCCGCCGGCACCGGCCGTCTTCTCCGGCGCGCTGCTCTGTCCGATGTACAGAACGGATGCGCCTACCGGCACCTCGGAAACCGCCTCAAGACTGACATCCGTAAACCAGGCCTTTCCCGTATTTTCCGAGCCGTATCCGCCAAGACGGAGGGCGGCCGTGGCCTCTTTCTGATCCGAACCGGTCTGCACGTACAGGGTTATGTCCCTGAACACGCCGTCGGTATCGTGCAGATCACTGCTCGTTCCGTACGTCCCCAGGAACGACAGGTTGGCCCCCAGGCCCTCCCCGCATCCCTCCGCCCGAACCTTCGCGCTGAAACGGTAGAAGGTGTTGGGACTGACCGAAACGGTCTGTTCAAACCGGGCATCATTGCTGCCCGCATTTTCAATCAGGGCGGCCTTTGTTCCGTCCTCAAGCGTAACGACTTCAAAAAACGAGGTTCCCGGGCTGGTCACCCACATCCCGATCTCCCAGTCCTCCGGCATGGAACCGTTTACCTCGCTGAAACGGCCGTTCCGGATCCGGTTTCCCTCCTCCGGGACCTCGGCCCGGCGAAAGACGCGAAGTCCGATTACGACCCCAATAATCAGCACAATGGCAACCGCTGCTGCCAGGAATCCTTTTTTTCGCTGCATGACTGTTCTCCACATAAAATCAGAATCTGCACATAGACGTGCGCAGACTCTGTGCAATGCACCTATTGTACTCGGTCAGAGGAAAAAAAGCAATGCACCGGGTTTTTTCGAAAAACGGAAACCGGGACACGTGGGCCATTACCCGTCCAAATCCCGATAAATATTCGGGATCTGGACGGGTAATTCCAGGCTTTTTCCCGATTTCCCGCAAATTACCCGTCCAAATCCTGATAAAATTATGAGATTTGGACGAGTAATACATAAATATCACACCCGTTCAGGTATATTCTTTTCGATTTCAGTCAATATTATCCCTGTTCAGGTATATTTTTTTGAACCACGATTGATATTATAACCGAACGGGGATACTATAACACTGAAGGAGTGATTTAATGCGAACGGACAGGATTGCCACATTTATCCGGGAAAACAGAAAAGCAGCCGGCTTGACCCAGGAGGAATTCGCCATTCGTTCCGGACTGGGCCTGCGCTTTGTGCGCGAACTTGAGCAGGGAAAAGAAACCGTGCGTCTGGATAAGGTCAATCAGGCATTGGCCATGTTCGGTAAGGAAGCGGTACCGGGGCGGATCGAAAGGGAGGAGGAACAGCTGTGATTGTGCTTCGTCAGGCTGATGTCTTCGCACGGAATCGACTCGCAGGGTGCATTCAGGAGACGGATGAGTGTTTTTGCTTCGCCTATAATCCTGTCTATCTGGCATCAGAAAATCCTGGCGCCGTTTCGCTGACTCTCCCACTGCAAACAGAGCCCTATACCTCCCACACACTCTTCCCGTTTTTCGACGGGCTGATCCCGGAGGGATGGCCGCTGAGCATCGCCTGCCGGAACTGGAAGATCGACCAGGCGAACCGCTTCGGCCTGCTGATGGTGGCCTGCCGCGACTGCATCGGAAATGTCAGTATCCAGGAGGTGGATGTGTGAACTGTCTCTGTTGCGGAAAATCCCTGAAAGAACCGCTTCCCGCCTCCGGCTGGCACCCGGCCTGCATTCGTCGTTTCTTCGGTACAACAACGTTTCCCGCAATCGAACTCACGGATGAAACGCTGATCCTGCTGACGGATGAGTCTGTCCAAAGAGGGTATACCGTGCCTGGCATTCAGAAAAAGCTCCCTCTTCATCTCTCCGCGGGAAATTCCCCTCGCCTGACCCCGGCAGATTATCCCACAGAATACATTCTCAAGCCCCAGGTGGCAAATTTTCAGTCTTTGCCCGAAGCGGAGCACCTGATCATGCAGATGGCTGAATCAGCGGGACTGTCCGTTGTCCCTCACGCTTTAGTCCGTCTGAAAGACGGATATGCGTATCTCACCCGCCGCGTGGATCGAATACGTACTCTCGGCGATGGGTCCATGCAAATGCTGGCTATGGAAGATTTCTGCCAGCTGGATCTGCGTCTGACTCAGGATAAATACCGGGGGTCCTATGAGCGTTGCGTTCGGGTGATAAAGCAGTATTCCGCCCGGCCCGGTCTGGATCTGTCCGAATTGTTTATGCGCCTGGTCTTCTGCTTCCTAACGGGCAATTCGGATATGTATCTCAAAAACTTTTCGCTGATCGAAACCGCACCGGAAAGCAGCAACTATGTACTCTCTCCGGCCTACGATCTGTTGCCGGTGAATATCCTCCTGCCGGAAGATAAAGAAGAATTCGCCCTGACCATGAACGGCAAAAAGACAAACCTACATCGGGACGATTTTCTGCTTTTCGCAGAGAACGCCGGGATCTCCCGGAAAGCCGCGGATGCAATGATCCGAAAACTGCTCAGCTTTGTCTCCAAATGGGAGGCCCTGTGTGAATCTTCCCTCCTTCCCCCTGATATGAAGCAGGCGCTGATCGTACTGATACATGCGCGAGTGGAACGAATCACGTAAAACGACTTGAACCCTTCCTTGATTTCATCCGAGAGAGGTTTCGTCAATCACATCGTGCATATGGAACGTGACCTGGTACAGGAAGGCTCAGACGTCAAAACACAAAATTTCCCTTTTATTTGGATTAAATTGCCCGAAAATATAAATCAGATCCAAATAAAACGAAAAAATTGACTATATTTGGATTTTATGCTATTCTTCCTATGAAAATTGGAATGTGTTTTCCCCCACCAGGATGGAAACCATGACGCTATACTGAAACATCGGGGAGGTCAATCTGTGAGAATAATTGGCAGAAAAAAAGAAAGAGCGCTTCTGGAGCACTGCGCACGTACAAAGAAGTCAGAACTTATCTGCGTTTACGGTCGAAGAAGAGTCGGGAAGACCTTCCTGGTCGAGCAGATGTTTTCGGAAGCTTTTGCTTTTCAGGCCACCGGAGTGGAAAGCGGAAACACCCGGGATCAGTTAAAGGCCTTCCATCAGCGTCTTCGCGCATACGGAGACAGGACAAGAGCCATTCCCGCAAACTGGTTTGAGGCCTTTGCAAGACTCGAGAACATCCTTCGTTCAGAGAACGTGATTACCTCACCATATGGAAAAAAGATCATTTTTCTTGACGAATTCCCATGGTTTGCGACACCGCGTTCGGATTTCCTGATGGCCTTTGGGGAGTTCTGGAACCGATACGCCTCTGCGAAAGGCGATATCTGTTTGATTGCATGTGGGTCCGCAACTTCCTGGATCATCGGAAACATGATCGAGGCAACCGGTACACTGTATGATCGTGTAACCTGTCAGATCTATATTCATCCTTTTACCCTAAGAGAAACGGAACAGTTCTTTCAGGACAGGGAATTCGGATGGTCACGAAAGCAAATTGCACAGTGCCAGATGATCTTTGGAGGGCTCCCTTATTTCTTTGACCTTCTTAACCAAAATGAAAGCCTGATCTGGAACATCGATACGCTTTGCTTTCAGAAAAACGCCCTCCTGCAGAGAGAATCTTCCCGATTACTGGAAGCGACTCTGAAAAAATCCGATGTATATCCGGCCATCCTTTCGCTACTGGCAAAACACGAATACGGACTGGAAAGAGACGCCTGCAAAAAGCAGCTTCAGCTGGCAGACGGGACATTTTCCCGTGCAGTCAGCGATCTGGAAAAGTGCGGATACATCATGCAGATTCAGGAAATGCACAGAAAAAACCATCCGTACCGTCTTCGTCTGATCGATCCGTTTCTGCTTTTCCATTTTCAGTTTTTGTCGTCCGAGGGAACTCATCACGTACAAAGTTTTTTCACCTTTTCCCAAAGTGCCGGAAACTATACAAACTGGCGCGGGCATGCATTTGAAAATCTATGCCTGTATCACATTCCGGAAATCAAACGAGCCCTGGGGATCTCCGGTGTGGAGGTAAAGGCATATCCCTGGGTCAGTGAGAGAAAGAGCGGAGGCGCGCAGATTGATCTGGTGCTGGAAAGGGCAGATCAGCTGATTAATCTGTGCGAAATCAAGTTCACGGATACTCCCTTCAAAATGGATGCGACCTATGAGCAATCGTTGCTGCACAAAATCTCCGTCTATCAGGAAGAAACAAAAACCACGAAACCGATTCGTCTGGTGCTGATCAGTGCAGAAGGCCTTGCCGGAACAGCCTATACGGAGAAAATATCCGGCGTCATCACGCTAAACGACATTTTTGACATGTAAGAAATCTCTGTCAGATAAAGAATTGTCCACTTACAGGAAAGAAGACAGACTGTGTTTTCCCCCACGTCTCAACTTTCCGAACCGGAAATTCCAGCAAATTGTAGAGGCTGATGTCCCATTACCAATTCAGAGACCGTTCTTTTCTCAGCTTTTTTCCGCTCAGGAAAGTATTATTGCTTCACACCGGTCCTTTCGTACCTGCTCTTCCAAACCGAGAATAACCGAAGAAACTATATCCGGGAACTGGGAAAACAGCCACAATAAAAAAACCGGAATTCCTTGAAAAACAAGGGTTCCGGTCAGTTCTTCGTTAGTTGAAACACGGGTTAGACAATCGATCAGCGTTGACTGGTAAGAAATAGCTGTTTTCTTCCCCTAGTTTATTATCCAGCGTCCTGCCTTTGTCGATCCTTCTCGAGACAGAATACCTTCCTTGCGTAGTTTTTCTATGCTGTACCGAACACTGCCATTCGTTAATCCAATGATCGAAGCCAATTCTTTCACAGTAACTTCAGGTTGCCGTTGTATTACCTTTAAAAGAATTCCTTTAGTAGTTTCTTTGGCAGTAACTACTTCTCCAGCATTTTCTTTGCTAGTGGCCTCCTCGCCGACAATTTCTTTG
>JAFUBF010000222.1 GCA_017460325.1 Clostridia bacterium
GAGAGAACATGATTTGACAAACCGGTGCAGCGCACCGGGCCCAGTCGTTTAATGCTTCCTGGGCTTTCGGCACCGCAGGATTGACAGGAGACATTCTTTGACAAACCGGTGCAGCGCACCGGGCCCAGTCGTTTAATGCTTCCTGGGCTTTCGGCACCGCAGGATTGACAGGAGACATTCTTTGACAAACCGGTGCAGCGCACCGGGCCCAGTCCGTCAGTGTTCAAATTTGTCAATTTCCACGCTTTCGCAGTACCGGGCTTTGAGTTCCTGCAGCCGGGCAAACGTCTCCGTCCGGCAGTGCGCCTCCTGATCCTCCGGGCTCTGCCAGCATTCCACCAGCAGCAGATCATCCGGCGAAGAGGCGGCAAAGAAGTAATCATAGCGGCGATTCCCGTTTTCCGCCTGCGAACAGGTCCGGACGCCCAGGTCACACAGCGCCTGATAAAACGCCTCACGTTTGCCCTTTTTGCAGTGATAGGTTACATTCCAGGTCAGCATTCCCTGCTCCCTTCCGGTCTACTCGACCGTTACGCTCTTGGCCAGATTTCGGGGTTTATCCACATTCAGGCCCTTGGCCACGCTGATGTAATAGGCCAGCAGCTGCAACGGGATCACGGCCAGACTGGTCATGAAGTGCTCATCTGTCTTGGGGATATACACACAGAAATTGGCTGTATCCTCGATGCTGTAATTGCCGTAACTGGTCACGGCCATCAGGTAGGCCCCGCGACTCTTGACCTCCACCATGTTGGACACGGTCTTCTCAAAGAGTCCCTGCTGGGTCAGAATGCCCACCACCAGTGTCCCGTCCTCAATAAGGGAAATAGTTCCGTGCTTGAGTTCCCCGGCCGCGTACGCCTCCGAATGGATGTAGGAGATCTCTTTCAGTTTGAGCGACCCCTCCATGGAGATGGCGTAGTCCATCCCCCGCCCGATAAAGAAGATGTCCCGGGCACTGGCGTATTTGCTGGCGAACCACTGGATGCGTTCCTTGTCCTCAAGAAGCCGTGAGATCTGGTCCGGGAGTTTCATCATCCCCTCAAGGAGCTCCGCGGCATAGTCCCCGCTGACCGTCCCTTTCAGTTCCCCGATGCGGATGGCCAGGAGATAAAGGACGATCAGCTGGGTGCTGTACGCCTTGGTAGTGGCCACAGAGATCTCGGGGCCGGCATGGGTATAGATGCACCAGTCACTCTCCCGGGCAATGGAGGAGCCCACCACGTTGATGATGGACAGGACCGGAACGCCCCGCTCCCTGGCCAGGCGAAGCGCGGCCAGAGAATCCGCCGTTTCGCCGGACTGGGAGATGATGATCACCATGCTGTTTCGGACCAGCTTCGGGTTCCGGTACCGGAACTCGGAGGCCAGATCAATCTCCACCGGCAGATCCGTAAGACTCTCCAGCGCCGCCTTTCCGGCCATGCCGGCATGATAGGCCGAACCGCAGCCCACAATGTAAATCCGCTCAAGCCCGGCCAGGACGGACTCATCCACCTCTTCGAAGGCGATTTTTCCCTCATGCACATAGGAGTTCATGGTTTCCCGGACCGCCATCGGCTGCTCGTGAATCTCCTTGAGCATGTAATGCTCAAATCCGCCCTTTTCCGCTGCCTCGGCATCCCATTCAATGGTAACCGGCGTATGTTCGATGACATCGCCGTCCAGGTTGTAAAACGTGATGCAGTCCGGGGTCAGCCGTCCGATTTCAAGGTTCCCGATATAATACACGGTCCGGGTATGACTGAGGATCGCCGGCACATCGGAGGCCACAAAGTTTTCCCCGTCACCGGCCCCGATGATAAGCGGGGAATCCTTCCGTGCAACCCAGATCTCCCCCGGAATATCCCGGAACATGATGGCCAGTGCATAGCTGCCCCGGATTCGGACCATGGCGCGGTTTATGGCATCCACTGCGCCCAGTTTGTACTTTTTCCAGTAATAGTCAACCAGCTTGATGGCCACCTCCGTATCCGTGGTGGAATAGAAGTGATAGCCTTTTCTCAGCAGTTTGTCCTTCAGTTCCTGGTAGTTCTCAATAATCCCGTTATGGACACCCACCACATTTCCGTCATCGGACATATGAGGATGCGCATTGATCTCGGAGGGTTCCCCGTGGGTGGCCCACCGGGTATGGCCGATTCCGCAGAACCCTTCCACGGCGTTTCCGTTATCCGTTTTGTCAAACAGCCGTTGCAGGCGTCCCTGCGCCTTGACCGTGACAATTTCACTGTCATTCCGCACGGCAATGCCGGCGGAATCATAGCCCCGATATTCCAGCTTCCGAAGACCGTTCAGCAGGATCGGTGCCGCCGGATGATGTCCCACATAACTGACAATTCCACACATACGGTTTCTCTCCTTTGCAGCGTTTTACAGGAACCACTCGAGAATAAACACGAAAATACAGCAGGAAGCGGCCACGCCGAACAGGCCCAGTCCCAGCCAGGCCAGGACAATGCCCAGTACCAGTGCCAGCGCACCGGCCAGCGGGTTCTGCGTCGCCTGTACCATTGCCGGGAACGTCATCACGGCAAGAGTCACATAGGGAACGTAATAAAGGAAGGAACGGATAAAACGGTTCCGGATCGGCTTGCGAATCAGGGTCAGCGGCAGAACCCGGATGGTATAGCTGACCGCCGCCATGACCAGAATATAGACATACATGTTACGCTGCATTTCCCTGGTCCTCCGTCGGCGCATCGCTGACCGGGAACAGTACTGCCGCACCGCCGGCAATCAGCAACGTGAGTAAAATGGTCCGGTTTCCTGCGGAAAGCGCGGAGAGCCCCGGCAGAATCCCGCAAAGATATGACAGAATGAAGGAAACGACAATCAGACCGGCCACAATCCGGCTTTTCCGGGCCGGCGGAATGATCACGGCCAGGAACATTCCGTAAAGTGCCACGCTGAGGGCACTCACCGCCCGGGCGGGCAGCAGGTTCCCCATCATGATGCCCAGTGCGGTTCCGCTCGACCAGGCAATGGCTGAGATCAGAAACGCCCCGTACAGGTAGAAGGGATTCAGCCAGCCCGGACGCGCAATGCAGATCCCGAAGAGTTCATCCGTCACACCGAATCCGCAGAGCAGCCGATGATAAAACGGCATCCGCTCCGGGAACTTCTGCGAAAGGGAACAGCTCATCAGGAGATAGCGGGCATTGGCAATCAGGGTCACCAGTGCAATTTCAAGATACGTGGCATGATTGCCGATACTGGTGAAGGCCGCATGCTCACCGGCTGAGGCCATATTGAGAAAGCTGGCCAGAAAGCCCTGAAACGGCGTCATGCCGATATTCCGGGCTGCAATGCCAAGGGAAAAGGCCACGGCAAAATACCCCAGCGCAATGGGAATGCCGTCTCTGGTTCCGGCCAGGTACTCCTGCCGGTTTTTCGTATTCTCTGTATTCCCCATAGTCGTCCTGTCTTTCTTTTAGAGGTACTTATTCAACCCGATCGATAAACAGCAGTTTCAGCCGGGGAACACTGACATCGTTTCCGGCATCATCCTGCTCCATGTAAACACCATCTACGGCCACTACCGCCGAAATGTAATTCCCCGCCTGCACACCCGGGTCTGACTCACTGGTCAGGATCACAGGATTGACCCATTTACCCCCGGCATTCTTGCTGAACTGCATTCGGATATAGTTCAGGCCGCCGCCTGAGCTGACCTCGCTTACCGGTCCGTATATGTTCAGGACTTTCCCCAGGTCGCTTTCCAGCCCTCTCTGAAGATCCCTGTACTTGATCCGGACTGCCGTTTGCCGGATTTCCTCCCGCTGCTGATCGTCCGTCTTGATCCGGACAATCGTAAACGTGAAGCGACGCTGCACATATCCGCTCTTTTCGAGCAGCAGGGTATAGTCGTAAGATCCCTCCTCCTTTGTGTTAAGTTCAAAGGAGAAAGATCCGTCATTGGCTGCCCGTTTCTTGCTGAGGCCGAAGGGCGTGACCAGCTGCAGCTGCGTCCCGGCAAGCGTCATGCCGGAGATGATCACCTGATCCTGACTGGTCGTCATGTTTTCCTCAATACCGGACACCGGCAGCGTCTTGGAATTGAAGGTCACCCATCCCCGGGCGGTGGCATCTATGAGACCATCTGCGTGAGCATGGACGATGAGCTCTGTATCCCCCTCCTGTTCGAGGGAATAGCGGAAGCGGAAGGTGCCGCGGTTCCCGGCCGTCGTCTCTTCTACCGTATGCAGCACGGTACGCTCACTCTCAATGCTCAGCATCACCTCCGCCCCAGGCTCCGTGGTCCCGACAATCTCAAGATTCCCGGAACTGGTCTCGGTGGGCAACTCCACATTGAGCGGAATCTCCCGCATCGGCTCCTCAATATCCTGCAGGAAAACCATTTGCTGCAGCCAGCTCTTGAACTGCGCAAGATCCCGGTTGGAAAAACGCCGTCCCGAATTCTGCCAGTCCAGAACGACATACTGTCCGTTATGAACGGTCATGTACCGGAGACCGCGTCCCACCGTTTCCCCATTGTCCGTCTTGGTGTAATGAATATATAGCCAGTATCGTTCCCCCACATTTTGCCATTCGGCATCCTGTGTCCGGTAACCCCGGCTTTCCCAGAGCGAATTGGCCTCCACGTTTGCCCGGATCCGGCGCCGGTCCCCCGTCTGTGCACGGCCGATATCAAACAGTTTCTGGGAAGCTTCCTCCTCCCAGACCTGCACGGCCAGCCGCTGCGAAAAATCCGTATTGTATGCGCAGCTGAGCACATGCGTCTTCTCCATGTCCTGCGCCAACGCATCCGGATCCATGCTTCTCTCCCGGATCATGGGTGCATAGACCCGGCACAGTTCCGGCGAGAGAACCAGCCAGGTATCCGGATAATTATAGGCCACATAGCCTTTATCCATCCGGATGGTCTGCGCCTGAGCACCGGCTGCCATCAGGCAGATCAGGCACAGCAGGGCCGGCAAAATCCGTCTGCTCATTCGATTCTCACCAGCATGTTTCCGCCGTCATCTGTTTCCACTTTCAGGAGCTTCTCCCGCTCCAGGTCTCTCAGCACATCCGAGAAGCGCCGATGCCCGATCTGACGCTCACTGAAATCCGGATACACCTCCAGTACTGCCGCCTTAAGTACCGACGGATTGACCCGGTCAAAGCCTTCGCTCTTGTACACATCCAGGATCTTGCGGAATGCCGGAATGAAATTGTCCCTGGTCAGCTGATCCCCCGCCCCTCCGGCCTGATTGAGGCTCAGCTTCATGTTATGCTGTTCGCTGATCACCGTGAACGCCCCGAAACGGGAGGACAGTTCGGCGATCAGCTTGCCAAACGTGGAAAATCCAAGGCTTTTCTCGGAAAACTCCGGGCGCAGACGCAGAAGTGTATTCTTCGCTTCAGCGGCCAGAACATCCCCGCTCTCGCTGTCCCGCAGAATTGTAACGATCAGATCGTTTACCTCCTGCAGGGTCAGCGTCTCTCCGGTTTCCTGAACGCGCTTTTTCTTGGCCGCGACGCTTTCAAGGAACTGGAATTCGCTGCAGGCGTTCATGAATACACCCGAGGCCACCTCACTGCGGGAAATGCCCAGAACAAATTTCCCCATGCTCTTGAGCTTACCCACCAGCGGTACATAATCACTGTCGCCGGAGACAATGCAAAAACTGTCGATCAGCGGGTTGGTAAAGGCCACATCCAGGGCATCTATGACCAGCTGAATATCCATGCTGTTTTTCTGGCTATGTCCGTAACGCAGAGACGGGACGACTGCAAAGGTATTGGAGAGCAGCACCTCTTTTAGATCTGAGAAGCTGTCCGTGTACCCGTAGACCTTGCCGATCAGAATATCACCCCGGAGTTTCACCCGTTCAATGACATCCAGAAGAACGTTCTTCTTTCCGCCGCAGTTTTCAAGATCCGCGAACAGCGCAAAATGTGCGGACATCTTTTGCTCCTTCCTTCATCGGCACCGGACGGTACCGATGCATTATGTTATGGCTCCCTCGTGCACGAAGCACCCGATTTTCAGCTGGTCTGCTCCATCAGGGCATAAACGGGATATTGACGAACTGGTCCATCTCATAGGACCGTTTCAGGATCCGGTTGACAATGCGGTCCGCCTCCTCGCCCTCCGCCAAAATCGGCCTGTAATCCGTGCCCTTGGCAAGGCTGGTCAGGCGCAGTGGAACAATGCTTATAACCGGCGGCTCGGTCCGGTCCGGATACACCGTAAAGGTCAGGCGCACGGCACAGGCATCCCGGTCATCCGGGTCCACATTTCCGCCGAACACCAGGTTACCCAGGGAATACAGGATGTAATGTCCCTGATACTGTTCCACACCCTGCACGATGTGCGGGTGGTGTCCCACCACAATATCCGCACCGGCCCGGATGGCTGCCCGGCCGATGTTCCTCTGTTCCCCGGTAAAGTCTTCCCGGTATTCGCTGCCCCAGTGAAAGCTGGCAATGACAATCTGACACCCGGCCTCCCGCAGTTTGCGAACATCCGCCGATATATCTTTCTTCCCGTCTTTATACGGAAAACAGTACCCGGTCATGCCGACCTTGACGCCGTTTTTCTCGAAGATGCCCAACTGTCCGTTGCCGGAAACGATCAGCCCTGCCGCCGTCAGGTTGGCAATGGTGTCCTCCCGGCCTTTTTCGCCGTAATCAAGGGTATGATTGTTGGCCACGTTGACCGCTTCAACACTGCCACTTGTCAGGATCTCCGTGTACTCTGCCGGGCCCTTGAAATTAAACTTTTTCTGTTTCTTGGTTGTTTCCTCGGTCAGGGTGCCCTCAAAATTGACCAGCGTCAAGTCATCCGACCCGAACAGAGGGGTAAGTCCCGAGAAAAACCACGCATAGCCGTTGGCAATGGCCACGTTCTCAAAGCTGTCCTCCCGTTGACGAAGTGTATCTGTCGATCCCAGTGTTGTATCACCTGCCACCGTCACGGTAAAGGTTTTCGGCCACGTATTTTCCTCCGGTGTCCGTTCCACCCATTCGGTCGCCTCCGCAAGTCCTCCGGTCAGAAACTCCGGCGGAAGGACTTCCTCCCCAGACGCCTGCGGCTGTCCCTCCGGTGCAGGCGACAGTCCCGGATTAACCGGCTGAGGCACTGCCCCGGGAAGACCCGGATTCACCATTCCCTGCCCATTGCCGACATTTCCAGGCTGTGGTTCTGCTCCTGGAAGGCCTGGATTCACCATTCCCTGCCCATTTCCTACATACCCTGGCTGGAGCTCTGCTCCGGGAAGCCCCGGATTGATCATTCCCTGCCCATTGCCGACACTCTCCGTCTGTGGCTCCACTCCGGGAAGACCTTGCGCAATCTCCGTCGGTTCCTCCGGTACCCCCATCTGTACACTTAGATGCGAATTATACAGCTCATAATTCATCTCCGCGTGAGCCGTGCCCAGCATGCAGATGAACAACAGAAAAACCATTATTCCCGGCCAGTACTTTTTATGCATTTCCATTCTCCCCCTGCGCCAACGCTGCCCCGATAAGCGTCCCATCCAGCAAGCTGCGCGTTTGTCGTTGTCCGTATCTCAGATCAATCAGAAGCAGTGACCCGGTATCCGTTTCCGTCCGGATCAGTCGTCCCGCCGCCTGAATTACCCGGATCATACCAGGCAATGTCATGGTGTAGAAAAAACCATCCTCACCGCGGGCTTGATAGTACTGCTGCATAGCCCGGATTCGGGCATCCATTGTCGGCATACCCGTAGAAATCACTGCCACATTCTTGAGGCGGTCACCCGGCAGGTCAATGCCTTCAGCAAATGAACCCCCCAGGACACACAACAGGACTTTCTCCTCATCCCCGCCAAAGCAACTGAGCATTTCTGCCCTGTCTTCATCTGTCATGCCACGCTGCTCCCTCAGACACAGTCTGCCACCAGGCATCTCCCGGCCTTCAAAACAATCAGCAACAATCTCAAGATATGCGTAAGAGGGGAAAAAAACCATAGTGTTCCCCGGATTTTCCTGTAAAAACGTCTCTACCGCCTTCGCCACTCTGGAGGCATTTACCTGTCTCGCCCGGTAACGTACATCAATGGGCAGTGCCCGGACACGAAGTGCCTCCGGCCGGAATGGAGATGGCAACATCAGGGTCAGATCCTCCGGCATATGTCCAAGGATCCGCATGGCAGCCGGTAAGGGAGCCAGGGTGGCCGAAAAGTACGCCACTCCCCGGGCATGTCTGGACACCTCCAGGATTTCCGGCGCGGCATCCATCAGGTAAATCCCCATCTCAAACTGGTCGCCTGTCCCCTCAGTCAGAAAGGTATACCGCTCCGACCAACGTTTTGACACAGACAGCCAGTCCATAGCAAGACTAAGCGCCTCCGCTATCCCCTCTGCGCTACCAGCCACCATCTCTCCGGCTGTCGCCAGCAACGTTTCCATCTTCGTGCCCATCTCACCCCAAGGCGGATTGGCAGCTGTCGTACCGATCGAAGCGAGGTGCTGCATCTCCTCTAAGACCCCGCTCAGTGCACGGTACACAGCACTTTTTCGTCCCAGGCTTTTACCAACCATCCTCCGCAGTTCACGAACTTCCCTAAGGCGGAGAAAGATGGAATAGTCATCCCGTACGCGTTCTGCCAGCCGGTGGGCCTCATCTACCAGGATCGCCACCCCGCCGCCGGTCAGCCGGTCAATAGCGACCGCAGGATCATAGGCGTAGTTATAATCACAGATGACCAGATCGGCTCTGTTTGCCATCTCGAGAGACAGTTCAAACGGACAAAGTGTCCACTCATCTGCCAGTGCCCGAATTGCTCCGGTATCCCAGATGCACTGCGCCTCCATCTGATCCATCGCCGGAATCAGGCGATCATAGAACCCTCTGGCTCTCGGGCAGCTCTCCGGCCTGCATTCCTGTACATTGTACGGACAGGCCTTACCTTTAGCCATGATCTCAACCGTCTCCAGCCAGGCCCCCGCCCCATGAAGTCTGCGGGCCGCCTCTATTGCTGCCTGACGGCCCGTGGTTCTGGCTGTCAGAAACAGTACCCGCTGACACTTTTCCAGTCGGAGCGCATGTACCGCCGGATAAATGGCTGCCATAGTCTTCCCGATCCCCGTCGGCGCCTGAGCGAACAAACGTATCCTGTCCCGTATCGCCCTGTATACCGCAGCCGAAAACATCCTCTGCCCCGTCCGATAGGCCGGAAAAGGAAATGGAAGATCCTTAATGGAAGCATTCCGGCGTCTCGCACGCTGAAGATCCCGCCATACCCGTCGCGCAGCCGGAGCACACAGTTCCTCAAATCTCGCCCGAAGCACCTCTGCGCACTGTACACTCCCATACTCGCGTTGTACCTGTCCGGATACGTCCACATACCGGACTAAAATGCGTACCCGGTTTCCGCCATCCTCTGTCAGGAGCATATGCCCATACATTTCAGCCTGTGCCATGTGAGCTGAATTCAGCACGGACTCAGCTGTGCCCAGTTTCAGTTCTTCGACTACCTGCCCGTCATCGTCCTGAAACAGCGCATCTGCGCGACCGGTAACGTGGAGAATCAGGTCATCTGTCTCGTAATCGCAGGACAGCGGGACCTCTGACCGATACTCCTCCTCTGTCTGCCGGCCGCTTGTCTGACGGGCCAAATGCGCTTTTGTTCCCTCACGCATCCGTTCCATAGTACTGGCCATGGTTTGCAGATCCGGGTCATACAGCGTCATCTCCACCACATTACGGACACTGATTCGGATTACCGGTTTTTCATCTCCCATGCGCATCTCCTCGCCAGCAGTATCACAAGGCAGAGCAGTCCGAACACACTGAGCCCCTCCGCCAGCCGCCATGACCACGGCTCACGGAACTGAACCTGAATCAGCCGTTCTGTCCCATCCGACGGATACCTTATCCGAAGCGCATTATTGACGTTCCGGTCAATCTCGTATCGAGTACCATCCTCCCCCACGGCCTCATAACCCGGGTAGTAGAGAAGCGGAGGCTCTACATAGTATTCTCCCGGCTGGATGGCCAGACGGAACCGGACATTGGTCCCCTCTTTGCGTACATCACTCAGTGTATACGGTGTCAGGCCGCGAACCTGTAACTGACCGGCAGCCAGTGCTTCCTTTTCAGTATAGGGATACAGATATTCGAATTGACTCTGCCGAGTATTGCTGACATCCTCCGGCCCCAAGACCGTCCCCTGCTCTACTACGTGCTGCATGACATATCCGGCGGACACGATGCACAGCACAAGCAGTGCGGCAATACCTGCACTGCGGTATTGCCGGGCATGCATATATCCCCAGACACCCGACATGGAAAGAAACACTGTTGCCACACCGACAAACCGCCATGGGAACTGGATCTGATGGAACACCAACGAGAACGGTTTCCGCGTTTTGCACAGGAACTCCCACGGGAAGAGACTGGTGGACATAAAGAGGGCAACCACCCCCATAAAGAGACAGATACCCGTCAGACGTCGCACCGCCGGCTGCTCCTCATCACGTCGGAAGGTAAGCCCGATAAAAGCCAGCGCGGCACCGGCCATTATCGCAAGCCCGGGCACCACGCCAATGGTATACGAAAAATCCTCGAGACTGTCCGTAACACTGCCCGTACTGCCTGCAAAACCCACCAGGAGCCCGCCCGGATGCAGTGCATGCAACCATGCATCAAATCCCACATAAGTGGATATCCCGGCCCGAATATAAGCTACCATGGGAATGATGAACCAGAGACTGCACAGCATGGTCAGGAGTGTTGCCAATACGCCATGCCAGATCCGCCGCGGATCTCGAATCATCCACGGAAGGCAGATCAGGACAGCCAGAGCACAGAATAGAGCCGCAAACAGGGTACTTAGCAGGTGGCTCATGAAGATACAGAACATGGACAGCGTCAATAACGGCCAGCGACGGCTGTCCCCCACCAGGAGTGCCTGCATGGCCACCATCACCAGTGGGAAAAAAGTCATTGCCAGTGCCTCCCCTATGGCCGCACGGACATACAGGTTTACCAGTCGGTACGGACTGAGCAGATACAGCGCCGTCGCGCCGACCGCCATTGCCCGGCTATGGAGCAACCGGTGCGCCGACCAGTAGGTAATCATGGCTGTGGCAAAATTGATCAGTGCCAAAAAGACCTGCACACTGACACAGAGTGACACCCCGGCATTGCGCATCATTGCGGGAAAATATAAGAAGAGCTCCGGATAAAACTCAGATGCCGCATATCCATATCCAAGCAGCGTAGAAGCATGAATACGGACAGGGAACTGCCTACAGCGGAGCCCGGCAGCAATCCCCTCAATCCGGTTAAGATGAAACAGCAGGTCATGTCCTTCGAACAGCCCCTGCCAGAGGAGAGGCATGCAGGCAAACACCGCAAGGCCCGCCACCAAATACGCATCCATATGTTCCCGACCTGCGCTGCCGTCCCGACGGCCGCAGCAAATCAGCACCGTCCCCACAAGACCGATGAGGCAGGCAATGGCGGTGACATCCGGCGAGATAAATCCGTGATCCCGTGTAATGGTAAGAAGACGGATCTGGTCCAGTCCGGTCTCAAACGCCGCATAGACACGGCACGCCGTGTCACTCAGACGAAACGGTACGGAAAAGTTGCCCGTCTCATCCGCAATCCCCTCAAACTCTCCCTGCACCACAAAGGGCTGATAGCCTGCACTGACCATTTTTCCCCGCAATATCGTGCCGGGCTCAGCCTGCAGTGTCAGGGTATAGTTCCCCCAGGTGAGGTTCAGACCGCCCTCCGGGTCCTCCGCAGGCATATACGGTTGCCAGACCACACCTGTCTCGTCTGTGCCCCATTTCCCGCTGCTGCGTCTCTGATCTGCCTGCAGCTTTTCGTTGTCCAGGAGACTTTCTGCCTCCTTTTCCGCCTCAGTTGCCTTCTCCACGCTCTTGGTCACCATGGGGAGGTAACCGCGATCAAACGACCACGTCTGTCTAGGTGGCAGTGAGTACAGGATAACACCCAACAGGAGGATCAGCCACAGGACGATCAGCTGCACTTTTTTATTTGAAGCCCAGCCTTTCTGTATCCTTGTCCGAGAAACATCTCTATCTAATAAGCTGTCGCGTTGCGACAGGCTCCCTTGCATCATGTGTACCTCATTTGCGCTTTTAAGAATTTGTCAGATTATACCCGAAATCTGCCTCCTGTGCAACTTTTCGCCCACACATGTGCAGATCCTGTTTATGCATCCATCAATAGTGATGCCCGTCCGGCAGATATTACTCCATCCACCGGGCGGGCATAAGGATCCTACCAATTGATGTTGATATCATACTATCCCATTGTACTCATATCCCGCATCTGCTACTGCAGCCTTAACCGTCTCCTCGTCAAGAGGTGCGTCGTGTCTGATCAGGACCTTGCCCGTCGTATGATCCGGGATTGCCTCTGCAATGCCGTCAATCCCCTCAATGGCTTGTTTGACGTGCCGTTCACAGTTGCCGCACATCATCCCCTCAACGCAAATCACTGTCTCCTGCAATCCCTTTGATCTATCAACTCCCGCATACTCATAATCCGCATCAGTTATGGCTGTTTTTATCATCTCTTCGTCTAGAGGCGCACCATGTCTGATCAGGACTTTGCCCGTTGTATGATCCGGGACTGCCTCTGCAATGCCGTCAATCCCCTCAATGGCTTGTTTGACATGCCGTTCGCAATTACTGCACATCATCCCATTAACACAGATCACTGTCTCCTGTAGAGTCTGATTTTGTCCCTCGTTTTGCGCATCAGTCTGGCCTTGCATTGGCACCACCGATATTGCGTCATCTATCATACAGGTGCCCACACCCGAGTCCCGTCCTGCTCCAACAATTGGTATCGACTCTACATTGCACGATGTACCTGAGGCATCTGCCTGTTCCGTCATCGCCGGTCGACGCATTGCACGATCTCCGGATGCATCATGTACTTTAAATAGATTTAGCCTCAGTGCATTAGTACACACCGTAAATGAGGATAACGCCATTGCCGCTGCACCCCACATAGGATGCATCTTAATACCCGGATACAATCCCGCAGCCATAGGGATAAGCACAGCGTTGTAAGCAAAAGCCCAGAACAGATTCTGGTGGATGTTACGGAGTGTTGCCCTTGATAACCGTATAGCACCTGGCACATCCGTCAGTCTTGACTCTATCAGTACGATGTCTGCTGCATCAATTGCCACATCCGTTCCTGCGCCAATGGCGATGCCAATATCTGCCCTCGTCAGTGCAGGAGCATCATTGATCCCATCGCCAACCATGGCCACTTTACCACGGGTCTGCAACTGACATATTACCGCCTCTTTGCCCGCCGGCATTACACCTGCAATAACCCGGTCCACGCCGGCTTCCTTTCCAATCGCTTTTGCCGTGCGCTCATTATCACCGGTCAGCATAACAACCTCTATCCCCTGACCCCGCAACTCCCGGACAGCCCGGGCGGAATCCGGCTTGATCACGTCAGCTACCGCGATAATGCCAAGCAGGCGTCCATCCAGTGCAAAAAACATCGGCGTTTTGCCCTGTCCGGCTAATTCCTCTGCTTTTACTCTGAGATCTGTCTCGGGGGTAACAATACCAGCAATGTATTTACCAGATCCGCCATGTACCAGTACGCCATCCACCCGGCCCTCCAGTCCGTTACCGGCCAAGGCCCTAAAATCCGTCACCTCACGTGCGATCAGTCCATTGCGTTCTCCTATGGCAACAATAGCTTTTGCCAGAGGATGCTCCGACATCCTCTCCAAAGCATATGCTGTCTCAAGCAGTTCTGTTTCCGTCACCCCCTCAGCAGGTATAACATCCGTCACAACCGGCTTACCCTCTGTAATTGTGCCGGTCTTATCCAATGCCACAATCTGGATGTGCCCGGTATTTTCAAGCGCTTCCGCCGTCTTAAAGAGGATACCGTTTTTGGCCCCCATTCCGTTACCGGCCATGATGGCCACCGGGGTTGCCAGACCCAATGCGCATGGGCACGAGACCACCAGTACAGCAATCGCCCGCTCCAGGGCAAAAGTCATCGTCCGGCCACCAGCCAGCCAAATGATAAATACCACTGCAGCGATCGCCATAACCGCCGGAACAAAGACACGGGAGACTTTATCCGCTATCCTGGCAATCGGCGCTTTCGTTGCGGCCGCATTGGATACCATCTGGATTATTTGCGCAAACGTGGTATCTTCTCCAACCCTCGTTGCACGCGCCTTGATAAATCCGGACTGATTAATCGTCGCCGCCGACACCACATCATTTGTCCCTTTGTCCACTGGGATTGATTCCCCGGTCAGTGCCGATTCGTCCACCGCTGTACTACCCTCAACAATAACACCATCCACAGGGATGGACTCGCCAGGTTTCACCACAAAAATATCGCCAAGCCGTACTTCGTCAATCCCGACTTCGATCTGCTTTCCTTCCCGCTCCACCACTGCCGTCTTGGGAGCCAGGCGGAGCAGGTTTTTGAGCGCATCCGTGGTACGTCCCTTTGACAGAGACTCCAGCGTTTTTCCCACTGTGATAAGTGCCGGGATCATCGCAGCAGTCTCGAAATATAGTTGTTCGTGGTAAACACTCATCAAGTCCATGTTGGGTGTGCCTTGCGTAATCATCACCGTCATCTTGTAAAACACATACAGTGACCACGCAAAGGATACGGATGATCCAAGAGCCACCAATGCATCCATATTAGGCGACAGATGCACAAGCCCTCGAAATCCAGAGGAGAAAAAATCCCTGTTGATATACATGACGATCACGGCAATAATCATCTGTGTCAGTGCAAGTCCAAGATGATTGTGTTCAAGCGGTGCGGGCACAGGTAACCCGAGCATGTTATGTCCCATGGTAAGATACATCAGGACCAGCAGCCACAGCACCGACCGGATAAGGCGTTTTTTTAGTTTCGGCGTTTCTCGGTCCCGGAGCGCGTCCTCTTCTGCAGCGAGTTTAGCACTTGCTGATGTTCCAGATTTATTATCTGCCTCCATACCCTTGATCTGCGCCCCGTACCCCGCCTTTTCTACAACAGCTATCACCTTATCTGACGGCACTGTTCCATTTACGGCCATAGAATTTGTCAGAAGTGAGACAGTGACAGATTCCACGCCTTCGAGCTTTGATACCGCTTGTTCGACATGTGCCTGGCAGGCGGCGCAAGTCATACCTGTTACAATGTATTGTTGCGACATTACATTTTCCTCCATTTGGATTCAATCCACTCGCCCCATGCGGGGCGAGACCTGTTCTGGCACTAATGGATGGTTACTACGACGATACTTCAATCCACTCGCCCCACACGGGGCGAGACCTATGATTTGGGGAATAAGTATAAGTCAAAGATAATTTCAATCCACTCGCCCCATGCGGGGCGAGACATGGTGTTATTGTTGATGGCAGTACGGCAGTGGATATTTCAATCCACTCGCCCCATGCGGGGCGAGACTGACGGTTTCCGGTAACGGGCAATTGGGTATCTTTATTTCAATCCACTCGCCCCATGCGGGGCGAGACAGCAATTATTTACATGATTATCGAATTCTTTTTGGGTACAATTTCTAAAAAATCCGTTACAACTATAATCTCAACTACATAAAGAGTCTTAAGTAGGCATAAAGTGCATTATTCCTTCGCTATTTTTCGGTGCGAAGCACCCAGTAAATTCCTGGTAGCTTCACCTTCGCACGCTTATACCATCAGCACCTCCTCGGGTGAATACCCCTTCTCTTGTCCCAACATGTTCTATGTTCGAGATACCTTATTCCCTAAATCATCGAACCTCAAGCTGTCTTTCACTGTGTTAAGTTCATGTATCAGTTCCGCCATATATTAGTCGCCCGCCTGCTGCACTGTGCTCCAACATCCGGCTTACAGTCGCCAGTAGGCAAATCCGTGCTTTTTCAGTTCCCGTATCGGATAGATGCCCTTCACATCGACCAGTACCTTTTCTGAGGCAGGTCCGGGCCGGTACATTGCCTCAATCGCATCCAGGGGAAGCGCGCGGAAACAGTCATGTGCCACAGCGACTATCACGCAATCCGCACCCTTTGCCTCCTCGAGCGTGCTGAGGTGTACTCCATATTCCCGCATGGCCTCCTCTTTCGCAGCATGGGGATCAATGACCACAGGCTCAATTCCATATTCCTGGAGACGCCGGATGATGTCCTCAACTTTACTGTTCCGGATATCCGGGCAGTTTTCCTTGAAGGTCAGACCCAGTATAATGACTTTCGCCAGCTTTACCGTTTTCCCGGCCAGGATCATCTGCTTGATGGCGGCATCCGCCACAAACTGTCCCATCCCGTCATTGACCTTCCGCCCTGAGAGGATGATCTGACTGTGATACCCCAGTTTCTCCGCCTCATAGGTGAAATAATAAGGATCCACCCCAATGCAGTGTCCACCCACCAGTCCCGGCCGGAAACCAAGTGCGTTCCATTTAGTGTTCATCCCGTCCACGACTTCGTTTGTGTCGATTCCCAGACGATCAAAAACCATGGCCAGCTCATTCATGAACGCAATATTGATGTCCCTCTGGCTGTTTTCGACGACCTTGATCGCCTCCGCCGTCTTGATACTGGACACCGGGACCGTACCGGCCTCAATGACCAGATTATACACATTCCGGATCTCCTCCAGGGATTCCTCATCCATCCCCGAGACGATCTTGCGGATATTCTCAAGCCGGTGGACTTTGTCGCCGGGATTAATTCGTTCCGGACTGTATCCAACCCAAAAATCCTTCCCGCAGACCAGACCTGATTCCCGTTCGATGACCGGCACGCACAGATCCTCCGTCACACCGGGATAGACGGTCGACTCAAACACCACGATGGCACCCCTGCGAATGTGGCGTCCCACCGTCACGCTGGCGCCAAGCACCGGGTCCAGATTCGGTGTCTTATCCTGATTCACCGGAGTGGGGACGGCGACGATGAAAAACATGGCCTGATCCAGATCCGATTCATCCGATGTGAAAAAGACACTGGTGTCGGCAACGGCCTCATCTCCCACTTCCTTTGTGGGATCTTTCCCGCTCCGGTAGCACCGGATCTTTTCCTGATTGAGATCATAGCCGATTACCCGCACTTTTCGGGCAAATGCCACCGCAATGGGCATCCCCACGTATCCAAGACCGACCAGTGCAAGCTGCTCCTCTCCCCGGAGCAATTTCTCATATAATGACATATCTGCCTTCCTACATCGACAGCGCAGGAGATCTGCTGATCTCCTGCGCTGCATGATTTTTACCAGGTTTTCGTTTCGTCGTCATCATTTCCCTCAGGGAGGAGCTCCTTCGGGACACTGGGCATCTCGATCTGACGCATGGCGCTGACCGACTCATCGATCTCACGCTCCAGCTGCGAGAACTGATCTGCCACACTGACACGGAACTGCATGGTATTGTAATACGTGGCACGGGCTGCCGCCAGAATACGGGACCGGATCTCCTCCGTCTCCTTCAGGATCTTCTGCTGACGCTCGTTTGCATCCGCCAGGATCCGCTTGGCCGTAACCTCCGCCTTCTCCACCGAGCCGTCCTCAAGCAGACGGTCATACTCCTCAATCTTATTCTTCTGCTGATCAATGATGGCGGACAGGCGCTGCACACGGCGCTCCGCCTGCTCCAGATGGATCTGGCTCTCGCGCAGCTGATCCTCCAGCTCCTCATTGTGCGTATCCTTCTTGTGTCCCTCAGTGCGCAGGCGCTCCACTTCCTCCTTGAGCGGCTCAAACGCGGAGAGACGCCGGATTTCCTTTTTCTGCTCGTCAATCTGGTTCTTCAGCTGCTCAATGACGTTGTTCTGGCTGTCCGCCAGCTCTTTCTGCGTCGTAAGGGACATTTCCAGTGCATGTACCTTTTCGGTATGATCATATTCCGCCGCTTCCAGACGCTCCTGCGCTTCCTTCTCTACTGTGGCAATCCGGTCCTCCGCCTCCTGCTGCGCGGCAGCAATGCAGTCCTGTGCATCCTTTTCCATGGCCGCAATCCGGTCCGCTGCCTCCTGCTCAATGGTGGCAACATGTTCCTCCGCTTCCCGCTCGACAGCAGTAACATGTTCCTCCGCCTCTCTCTCAAGGGCAGCCATCTGCTCTGCATGTGCCTTCTCAGCCTCGCTGATCTGCTGAGCATATGTGCGTTCCAGTTCTTCTGCCCGGCTCACCGCCGCCGTCAGCTGTTCACCGTATTCCTTTTCCAGCCTTGCTTTCAGCTCATTCCTGGACTGCTCCAGCGTGTTCCGCTCCTCACCAAAGGTTTTCCGGAGCGCTGCCAGTTCTTCCGCCTTTTTCTTTTCGTACGCCGCCAGCCGGTCCTCGTACTCTTTCTTCCCGGCCCGGACCTTCTGTGCACTGGCCTCATCCGACGCCTTCAGGTCTTTGACCTGCGTCTCCAGGGACGCCTTCTCGCGCATCAGCCTGTCCAGCTTTTCCTGTGCCGCCTTTACCTGCTGCCGGAGGTCCTCGCCGACCGCTTCCAGTTCCTCAATGCGTTCCTCTTTCTCATTGATCAGTGTCTCCTGATCCAGGCGGACCGTCTCTCCCTGGCTGATGCGGTCATTCAAATAGTCCTTCTCCTCCTGCACCGTCTTCACTTTCTTCTGCAGGTTTTCAATTTCCGAACTCAGGATATTCAGCTGATCATCTACATCCTGCTTGACATAATGCTTTCCGAAAAAGGCCTTACGAATCGAGTAGTCGTTCATTGATCTGTTCTCCTTCTATATTTTTCTGCAACGGATCCCCGAGGGACCCGGATCATCCCCGTTTACTGTCCGGATTCAAGCGCCGCAATCTGCTCTTTCAGGCGGCTGATTTCCGCTTCGACCGTCTCTGTCTTTCCTCCGGTCTGTGCGTACGCCAGATTGACCCTGCCCACCAGATACGGCTCACAGTATGCCGGAAGCAGTTTCTCTCTGTATTCAAGTTCCATCTGGAGGAACACATCCTCCGTCAAAAGCTCTGCCCTCCCGGCATCTCTGCACAGTTTGCGGGCATTGGTTTCCACCAATTTCCCGAATTTCTCCCGGAACATCCGACGCTTCTCCGGCGTCGACAGGTTCCGGGCCATATCCCTTGGCATTCAGGTTCTCCATTCATGTTACCTTGGCTTTCGGCACCGTATGATTGACATGGGACATGTTTTGACAAACCGGTGGCAAGCACCGGGCCCACTCCTTTCATATTACCTTGGCTTTCGGCACCGTATGATTGACATGGGACATGCTTTGACAAACCGGTGCAGCCTTTGCCTGCTCCCTTCCGGGCACCGCCCTCCGGAACTCCGCTCCGTAAACTCTGACAGACAGAGGACGCACCTTCCCATAGCGATACAGGTCCTGCAGGCAGAGGAAGACAGGCAAACTGTCCAATCGAACTGACATGCCCTGCCTGGTAACGGGGCACGTCCGGCATTCCTCTGCAACCCGATTCCTCTCCGGGATTCTTAACGCCGGAGAAAACCTTCAAAGATCCATACAGAGTATAACAGAATTCCATTTTGTAATCAACCACCACTTCGAAGGCCGCATCTGTTGAATCCCCTGACGGAATATGGTACTAAAATATTCCGGGTACGATCTTCATTCCGTTTCAGCCCTGAACGGACGCCCCTGTAACAAGCCCCGGATAATGAGACAGGGCTGACAAAAGTCAGCCCTGTCCAATTCGGGGTTACTCATTCGGATTACGCCTGCGTCTGCGGGGCGATCCGCCATCCGCCGAATCAGCCTTGTCCGATGCCGATCCTGCAGCGGTCCCGTCCGGCGTTGCCGGAGATACCGGAGATGTCGGCTGTACCGGTGCAGTTCCCGTCCGGGGCGGCACTGGCGGCGTCGGCGGTACCGGGGCCACCGGTGCAACCGGCCTTACCGGAGCCTTCTCAGGCTCTTTCCTGGCATACGGGCTGTCACTCTGTTTCTGATAGGGACTCTCCGGCTTTACCGGTTCAGTGGCAGTGCTCTGCCGGCCCTCCGGATTCATCCGCTTCTTCATATAGTCCGGCACTTCTTTCGGGCCGGTGACATCCGTCGATCCCACCTGGGTTTCGCCGCTGTCCACATACGGTCTGCGGAGTGCCGCGCCGGGGATGGCCGCATTCTGCTGCCTGGTCCTCTGGAGCTGCTGCTCCCTCAGGGCCTTCTCCCCACGGGTATCCTCGTCGTCCTCATCATCCAGTTCATCCTCTTCCTCGGACCGCTTGCGCCAGACATAGAATCCGTACGCACCGGCGGCACTGAGCAGTGCCAGGACAATCAGCACGATGGGGATGATATTGTTGTTTTTCTCCTCCACGACCTCCGGTGTCGCCGCCGGCTGCACCGTTCCCTGCGGTGCCGTGGTCCCGGGCGCTGCCGTTGTCGCCGCTCCCGCACTCTGATCATACGTCATGGCGTAACGGGCATAGGCCGTTCCGGAGCTTACCTCAAAGGTCAGAGGTCCGGTCATGGGCAGCTGCACCTGCATGGAGAAGGCACCCTTGGCATCCGAAACCGCAGAGCCAACCGTCCTGCGGACCGCATTGCTCTCCGCCACCGCCTCCCGGATCAGGATCTGCCTGACCAGGCTGCCGTTCTGCGAGCCGGCCGATTCATAGATGGCCGTGGCCGTCACTGTTGTATAGGCATTGGTCGTGCCGTAAATCGTGAACCTGCCGTCCTTGCTGACCGCCGGCACATTATTGACGGTCATGTTGCCCTGGGAGCTGATGAGGGACGCGGGGACGGCCGGGGGTACCGGCGTCGGGGTCGTCCCGGGTGCCGCGGTAGCCGCTGTGCCGGGTACTGTCGTGCCGGTCGACCCGGGGGCCTGTGTTCCGGCCACCGTGCTGGTGGAACCGGTTGCCGTCCAGCTGTTATCTACCGGCAGCAGATCCTGCAGCGGCGTTCCCTTAATGGTATAGGAAACATTGTTTCCGGTAGAAGAGGTTCCCGTGCCAGTACCGGTCGTGCCTGTATTGGTGGTACCGGTACTGGTGCTGCTCCTCTGCTCTGCCAGATAATCCTGCAGCGCCGCAATGGTCAGCATCTGCGCCATGTCACTGCGGACATAGCCATCCTTGCCGTTGTAATTAACCTGATACCAGGTATAGGTTCCGTCCGACTGCGTTCCCGTCACCAGGAGCAGCGTATTGATGGGAATCCGTCCAAGGCTGGTCCCGCTGGAGGAGGGCGTCAGGCGAAGGTTGACGGAATCCTTAATCAGCTTGGCATAGGCGCTGGTCGCATCCAGGCTGTACGGTTCCGGGGTAGCCTGAGGCATCACCGTCGGGGTGGCCATGGCCGTTTCAAGGCTGGCCAGATAATCCGCCGTCTCCTGCTGTCCCATGACCCGGACCAGATCCGCCCGGATATACCCCCACTGACCGTTGTACTGGGAGAGATACCAGGTCATCCCGTCCTGCGCATACACGCTCTGGAACAGGTGCACCACCTTCTCCGCTTCCAGGATATCCTGCAGATAGGCATTGTTATCCGGATTGCCCCGCAGCGGTGTCCCATTGGTCACAATCCGCGCATAGGCGTTCAGATCCATGGGCGCCGGCGTGATGGTCGGTGCAACCGTCGGGGTCGGAGTCGGCGTGGGTGTCGGGGTGGGCGTGGGCGATTCCGTCACCTCCGGTGTCGGGGTGGGCGTCGGGGTCACCTCAGGGGTGGGGGTCGTCTCCGGCGTCGGGGTGGGCGTCGGGGTGGGCGTCGGAGTTCTCTCCGGTGCCACCTCCGGATCTGCCAGGCTGGCCACATACATGGCCTCCTCGTTGGTGGCCATAAGCCGCACAAAGGAGGACTTCATGTATCCCTCGGCGCCGGATTCCGCACGCACGTGGCACCACTTGCCCCCGTCCGAACCCGTTACCTGTTCCATGACCCAGATAATGGTGCCCTTCTGAAGCTTGGTCACCACGCCGCCGCTGGTTCCCGGCGTCTTGCGCACATTGACCTGGGCATCCGTGTTGTATCCGTAATGGTAGATCTCCCCATCCACCAGCAGCTGTTCCTCGCCCGGATCCGGGGTCGGCGAGGGGGTCGGCTCCGGCGTCGGAGTCGGTTCGGGGGTTTCGGTCGGCACAGCCGTGGGCGTCTCCACCGGCGGAACCGCCGTCACCTCAGGCACGATGATGCCTGCCCTGGCAGCCTCCTCCGTCACCTCCTGAATCGCGGATGCCTCCATATACCCGGATGCACCCGTATTGAGGTCCGTCACCAGGCACCACAGACGCCCGGTGTCATCATAGGCGTCGCCGTCGATTCGGACCGGAGTCGCATGCGTGATTACCGGCACAGATCCGACCTGCGGAATCGGGGCATTGGGTGCCTCCCGCAGAACGATGGAAATCCCGCCGCTCTGCTCAATGGTATATCCCCATTTGGGGAACTGCCCGGCATTCTGCGTATCAGGCTTGGGTGTACTCTCGCCGGTCTCCGTGGGGGATACCTCCGGCACCGTCGGCGGCGGGGTAGGCGTTACCTCATCCCCATCCCCACCTGTCACTGTCTCCGCCGGCTGCACGGTCCGAAGCTGTTCAAGCAGCGGGGCCGCCTCGCTGTTAGTGAGCAGCGTCAGCAGGAAATCCCGCATGTATCCGTGCGTATTCTCCGGCAGGACCATAACCTCATACCACAGGTATCCCTTGCTGTCCTGCGTCTGCTGCAGGATCTGGACGAGGACGCCATCCTTGTATGTCTTGATGACCTCTCCGTCAACACCGTCCCGGAGATTCCCCTCACCGGTTCCCCGCTTGTTCTCCGTCACGGCATAACCGGAGAACATGGCGCCGGTATTGTCCGTCGTCTGCGGCGCGGTGGTTATTTCCGGCGCCGTCGTCTGTTCGCCCGCCGATACCCGCGTCTTCTCCTCCAGGATGGCCTGGATTCTGGTCGCGGCCTCTGTTTCATTCAGCGACATGACCTGAGCGCTGTATCCATATCCCTGAATTTCATTGGTCACGGAATAGACACCAAACCAGACCTGATTCAGTGAATCCACCGCATAGTCGATTCCGGTCAGCACATCCGTGGGATTGGTATACCCCAGCACATTCCCCTCCGGATTCTGACGGATCTCAACAGGCTCCGCCTGGGGCACCATATACGACGGAACTGTGATCGCCGGGGCCTGCGTCACCTCCGCTCCCTGAGACGGCGCATTGGCCTTCGCCTTTTCCTCCAGAATGGCCTGGATTCTGTACGTGGCCTCCGTCTCCTCCAGGGGTGCCGTTTCATCACTGCTGACAACGCCCTGAATATCGCTCACAACGGAATGAACACTGAACCAGACATGTCCCTCGGCATCCAGCACGTAACCGAGTCCGGTCAGCACATCTGTCGGTCCGGTATACCCCAGTACATTCCCCTGGGGATCCTGCCGAATCTCGACAGAATCATACAGAGGCGCCATATAGGGCGGGACTGTGATCGCCGGGGCCTGCGTCACCTCCGCTCCCTGAGACGGCGCATTGGCCTTCGCCTTTTCCTCCAGAATGGCCTGGATTCTGTACGTGGCCTCCGTCTCCTCCAGGGGCGCCGTTTCATCAC
>JAFUBF010000223.1 GCA_017460325.1 Clostridia bacterium
CGCGTTGGCCTCCCCGTCCGATGTGGACCAGGCAACGCCGTACTTGGTGGACGGGCGGAAATTCGGGTCATGCATCATCTTTTCCACATAGGGCAGCAGCAGGCCGTATATTTCCATGATGGATATGGCACCGTCCACATCCGACTTCTTCTGGCCGATCGGCCGCTGAATCACGGTCATCTTTGCCGGGCAGGGGGTAATGAAGAAGCAGCCGACTTCCTCCGGCTTACACCCGCGGTCCCTGCAGAATTCCGCTCTGGCAATGGTCGCGGCCACCTCCATCGGCTGCCGGATGTCCACAATATTCTCAATCAGATCCGGAAAACGCACCTGAATAAGCCGGACCACCGCCGGACAGGCAGAGGAAATGAGCGGCTTCGGCAACCCCGGCTGCTTGAGCTTCTCCCGGATCGCCCGCGTCACGACGTCCGCGCCGCGTGCCACCTCAAATACATCGTCAAACCCGATGCAGCGCAGCGCCTCCACCACATATTCCGGCTTCTGGAGTCCCCTGAACTGTCCGTACAGAGACGGCGCCGGAAGGGCGATGGCATATTTGAACTGCTTGATCATGCTCAGCGGATCGGTAACCGCCACCTTGGCATGGTAATCACATACGCGAATACATTCCCCGCAGTCGATGCAGAGCGAATCAAGGATGTGCGCTCTCCCGCCACGGACACGAATAGCCTCCGTCGGACAGTGCTTGAGACAGTTCGTGCAGCCTTTACACAGTTCTTTGGCAAGGCGTACAGAATGATAGGGTCTCTCCGCCATGATACTCACCTCACTGTTCGCAATATACGGGCATCAGGCCAGATGAAAACGCATGGTAATTGTAGTACCTACCCCTACCTGACTTTCAATATTGAATTCATCTGCATTCCTTTTCATATTCGGCAGGCCCATCCCGGCGCCAAAGCCCAGTGACCGGGCTTCATCGTTTGCCGTGGAATAACCTTCCTTCATTGCCATGGCCAGGTCCGGAATCCCCGGGCCCACATCCGCTGAAACCAGCTGTACGGCATCCGGAAAGACATTGAGTTCCAGTTCGCCGCCCAGGGAATGAATCACCAGATTCAGCTCCACTTCATAGGAGGCAACCGCGACACGCCGCAGAACATCGCCGCCGACACCCAGCTGCTTCAGCTTGCGCTTAATGTCTGCAGAGGCATGACCGGCGCTGGTATAGTCTGCCCGTGCAACCTGATAGGCAGTCTTAAATAAGGGTTCCATCAGTCATCCTCCCTTGAATCCCATTCAGTCGGAACCGGTACACCCCGAAGCCCGTTCTCATAGAGAACGCCACAGGCGGAAAACGCCGTCAGCTTGGTCGCTATGACGACCAGTCCCTGCTCATCTGCGCTTTCCAGAATGTCCGCCGTGGGAATCTTGCCGCGTGCAAACACAAGGCACTTGAGTTCCAGCATTTCACTCGTGCGGACCACATGCGGATTGGTGAGACCTGTAATCAGTACTGTTTTCTCATCGACAAAAGCAAGCACATCGCTCATCAGATCTGAACAGCAGGCAGTATAAACCGGCGTGTCCAGCTTGTCCGCACCAATGAGTACCTTTGCGTTGAGAATCCGTACCATATCTGCGATCGTCAAGCAAATCACCTCTTCATATTGTATTCAAGTCGACAAAATCATTTTATCGGAGAAAAGTAAAAGAGTCAAGTTTACAGCCCTGATTTTATAAATTCTGACCAAACCCGTTCCATTTCCCGACAGATCCTCCCCTGACAGCAAAAAGACGTGTGACTCTCACACGTCTCAAAGCCTCCCCCAGGCGGTAATTGGCCCGTTTCCGGGTTACTGTTTTTCTCCCTTTTTCTTCTTCCCGCTTTTCTGTCCCGATGTGATCAACGCCAGAGAGGCATTCGTAAAGGCCGGATCATCTGTCACCTCGCGAATCACAGAGATCTCCGGCGGGAAGCCGATTGCCTCCTTCTCATCCCGAAGCTCTGTTCCCAGGACCGCCTGATCCTTCCAGAACGGATACACATCAATGACAAAGTACCTGTGACCATAGGTCAGGCAGTATCTGGTTTTGTTGATCCTGTGCCGCGACGGGTCCGCATTTTTCAGCAGATGACGATACTCGGACTTTGACAGACTTCGTTCCGTCGTCATCCGCTTGTTTTCGTCAATCGGTATCTTATGCGTCTCGTAGTAGATAAAATGCCCGTCCTCTCCGCGCTTGCGAATCCGGATCTCTTCATTCGGCTCCGATTTCAGATATACCTGCTCGATTTCCAGTTTCCTGCAAAGCGGATTCCCTTCAAGCCAGCTGATATCCGGGTAGGCGATCAGGTATTTCCTTTCGAATTCGTACGGATGATCCTCCTGAAGGAAGGCGGTGATCTCTTTTTCCAGCCTCCGCATCTTCTCTTCAAAATCAGTGGAATTGTCAATGACTCTCAGATAACGATGTCCGGTCCAGCTGGCCAGAATCCGGTCATCCAGGGCAATTGCCTCCTCTACCGACTCATAGCGGGCCGTATTGTTGGCTTTTGTGTAGAACTCCTGCGCACCATTGGCCGCCGTCACCAGATGGAACACCGCATCATACCCATCACGCCAGTGAACCACGTCACCATGCAGCGCCCCGAGAACCTCTTTGAACTCATCTTCCTTCATGTATGCCCCGTTATCCATCATGCCTCTGTCACAGATAATCAGGATCTTTTCCACATCCATTCCGGAGGCGGCCTCACCAAACAGGCGCTCCTTGGTAAGCTGCAGCTCCGCCTGACATTTCTGGTACTCGACATTCGTCCGGCATGTCCAGGGCGTAATCCCACCCGTAATCAGCTCCGTTGCCGTTTCCGGAACGATCAGCACTCGGTATCCGCGCTGGGTAAACGCATTTCTGATCCGGCTCATTGCGGTTGTCTTTCCTGCACACGGGCCGCCGGTAATGACAATCTTTGTAATCTTGCTCATTCTGTCTTTTCTCCTAACTGTGATTCGCCCTGGGGCATTTCATCCATCTCCACGCCGGATCCCCTTCTCAAAAAGTCCCGATCCGCCGCCCTCCCTCTGCCAGATATCCGCCTCAAATCCACCACTCAGGTGTCAGTTCTCCCAATGTGACGACCCGTTCACTTTCGCGGTCCATCATGATTTCAACGCTCTTATAGGTTTTCGGCATCAGCTGAACCATCAGTTCACGGCAGGCCCCACAGGGTGCACCGTTCTTCCCGTCCGGCATCACCGCCAGTACCTTTCGAATTTCCTGTTCGCCATTGGTCAGCATATTGAAAATCGCATTCCGCTCTGCACAGATCCCCAGCGTTGAACAGGTGTCCACACATACCCCGGTATAAATCCGTCCGGACGCGGACAGGATGGCAGCGGCAACGCCGCCGGCCTCCACGTAATCGGAAATTTTCCGTCCGTTCTGTACGGCCGCAGCAGCCTCCGCCATGCTGTCCCACTGCCACTGATCCATCGTCATGGAGCTGACATAGCCGGTTCGCTTCTCCCCCATCAGGGGAACATCCACATTTTCCGACCTCCACTGATAACGGAACCCCACCTTTTCCTGAACGCGCTTTGACTTTTCGTTTCCCTCGTAGTAACCGCACCAGACCCTCGTCATATGCAGATCCTCAAAGGCATGACGAAGCATCTCCCGGGCAGCTTCCGGCATCAGTCCCTGCCCCCAGAACGGCTTCCCCAGCCAGTAGCCAAGTTCGCATTCGTCCTCACGATCCGTCAGATCGGTATGTCCCCTCAGCTTGAGCTCGATGGCTCCAATCGGCTGTCCATCCTCTCTCCGGCAGACCGCGTAAGCTTCCTTTCCGGAAAAGACGTCCCTTATCACCTGCCGGCTTTCCTCAACGCTCCTGTGGGGCGGCCATCCGGCAATCGGACCGACATCCGGATCGCTGGCATATTCATACAGCTTCTCTGCGTCTCCATCTTCCCAGTGACGCAGAAAAAGCCTTTGCGTTTCAAGCATGATACTCATCTCCCCCGTGAACTCATCACGGTCAATCTCCACTCGTTCATCATCGTTAGCAAGGAGACCCCGTCCTCATTAGGGCGGGGAGGAATTGCGTTTAACCGTTTTCCCCGTCTCCCCGTATTCTCCTTTCGGTTAAATAATGGTCTGCTTTTTCCAGCAGTTTGAGCTTCTTGTATAATACAGAATTCGTAACCTTTTTCCCACTCAGTTCAGCCAGAGCAAAATACCCGGTGGTTCTTCTGCCACTGATAAAGCATTCCTGACCGTTATAACGAACCTTGTCCCAAAGCCGGAACCCGAAAACAGTGTGCTCTGCCTGGTTCCGCTTGCGTTTGCCACCCTTCAGAATCTTCGCCTTAAAGATCTGCCGGTTGTGACAGCGCACAGGACGAATCAGGTACTCC
>JAFUBF010000224.1 GCA_017460325.1 Clostridia bacterium
AACATTGCGGAACAAGCTCAGTACATTTCGTCAGATGACCGGAACAAATCAGGCTCTGTTCCTGACAATGGTCACTCCTTACGGCGTCAAAAGAAACAAGTACAGCGGCCTGATTCACAGCGAGGTCACCTTGGGGGATCTCTTCGGCTAAATCTCCTGTTTTTAGGGAGATTTAGCCGAACGGAAAGACACGGCACAATACCGGGAATGTTCGGGGGCGTGGTTCCAGGCAGGATATCCGGCCACAGAGGAGGGCCGGCCCGGACCTGTCAAAGGGCCTGATTTTCCTCTGCCCGGCATTGTATGGGGTAGTGATTCTGTGCTATAATCGCCCTGTCGTAGAAGTTCATTCAGGCAGGAGATACTGTCTGAAAGAGGAAATGGGGAATAATAAATGGGAGTATTATCGAAGTATCACCGTTACCGGGAAGCCGGCGAGCAGGCAAACGTAAAGAACGTGGAGCGCTTTGGGGAGCCGGCGTATTCGCTGTTTACATCCACAAAGGTGTTTACACTGCATCACGATATTGACATTACGGACGATCGGGAACAGGTGGTTTATCACGCCAAAACGAAATTCCCGTCGCTGCATGACAAGACGGATATTTATGATGCGAACGGGAATCATGTGTCCCATATTGAACGGAAATTCTTTACCCTTCACGAGCGTCATTTTGTGACCATGGCGGACGGGAAACAGTTTGAACTTTCCAATGAGCTGTGGCACGTCTTCCGGGATGTGACCAATATTGAGGGGCTTGGATGGCAGCTGCAGGGAAACATTATCGGGCTGAATTTTGAACTGTATGATGCCGACGGGAATATTATTGCGGTCATCGGGCAGAAGCTGTTTTCCGTTCACGACAAGTACTGTGTGGACATTTACCGGCCGGAAGAGGAAAAGACGGTGGTAACGATTCTGGTGACGCTGCAGCATATGATCACAGACAGAAAGAATACGGGAGTCAGTACGTCGAGCAGTAACGAATAAACGACTGTGAGGAAAAGAGAAAAAGGAAACAGTTATATGAATGCGGTGTTAAAGTTTGTTTTAACGATCTTTTTCGGATCACATACACCCTTTGAGATGCTGGCTGAAGTACTGTATATGATCGGTACATGGAAGATACTTGAAAAGTCTGGATTGAGAGGCTTTTGGTCTCTGATCCCCGGCGCGAGAGAGTATCAGATTGCACGATGTGCCGGACGCGAGCCGGAAGGCAGAGTATACAGCGTGCTCGTGGTAACGGCAAGGCTACTTCAGGCGATTCCCATCTTCGGAAATCTGATGGAAGGCGATCAGATCAGCACAGGTGCTCTGTTTATCTCCATTCTGGTGTTGTCCGCCTCCATTGTCACCCTGATTTACGGGATTCGTATCTATATCGGACTGATTGAGGTGTATGGGGTTCGGAAGCGCTGGATCATTGTCTGGATCATTCCCGGGGGCGATGCGGTGGCCGCCCTCCTGTGGGGATTCAGTAAGAAGTACCAGCCGTCCTGGAAAGTGGTGGATATTCAGGCGGAGATGGAACGCCTTGCGACGAGCGGCAGCGCAACGGTGATGGACGAAGGCCTTACCGTGAATCTGAAAGAGCGCTCCGTGAGGGAATTCTTCCAGAAAAAAGTCCTTCTGCGGGATATTCACATGGCCATTCCTCAGGGACACATGGTATTGCTGCTCGGCGGTTCCGGTGCGGGGAAAACGACCTATCTGAATGCCATAAACGGGTATGAGAAAGCGAAAGCGGAAGTCATGCTCAACGGCAACAACATGTACACGCAGTATAAAAAGATGCAGTACGAGGTTGGCTTTGTTCCCCAGACAGAGATGATGCGGGGAAAGGATACGGTCATTAACACGCTTCTGGATGAGCCAAACTGCGTCTCCCGAAAGATGTATCGCCGGAACAGCGCAGAAAGCGCGTGGATGATGTGATGGAAATCTTCGGCCTTAAACCGGTAAAAAACAATCTGGTTGAAAAACTGTCCGGCGGCCAGAAAAAGAGGCTGTCCATCTCCATTGAGTTTATCAGCAACCCTTCGCTGTTCATTCTGGATGAGCCGGATTCAGGTCTTGATGGCGTCATGGCCAGAGAACTGTTTGTTCAGCTGAGAAAGATTGCGGATACCGGAAAGATTGTCATCGTCATTACGCATACGCCGGATCGCGTGATCGATCTGTTTGATGATGTCATCGTTCTGGCCAAGGACAGTGCGCGTACGGGCCGTCTGGCGTTTTATGGCAGCATCGAGGAGGCCAGGAAGTTCTTCAACCGCGAACGGATGGAGCAGATTGTCAAGAGCGTTAACCGGAAAGAGGAAGGCGGAGACGGACTGGCGGATGAATTTGTCATGAAATATGCGGAGGTGCAGCATGCCTGATGGAAATAACGGGAAGACCTCCCGCAGGATGATCGTCCGGTATCGCGGCCGGGGTGCACAGGTACTGATTTACCTCGGAAAACTGCTCCGCATGTTCATCTATCAGAATGACTGGAAAGTCCTTCCGATGGCGGCACTGATTGCCGGTCTGGTCGGAATGGTGATCCGCAAGCGCATGTTCATCAACATGGAAGGTTCGCTGATGGGAGCGTTTGCGCTGGTCTGCGTGTGTATCTGGAACGGTTGCTTTAATTCTGTTCAGGTGATCTGCCGGGAGCGGGATGTCATTAAGCGTGAACACCGCTCCGGAATGCATATTTCCTCATACATTTGTGCGCATATGCTGTACCAGGCCCTCCTGTGTCTCCTCCAGACAGGGGTGACGCTCTACGTCACCCGCCAGGTGGGGGTACAGTATCCGGACCAGGGCGTTGTGACGCAGCATGCGATTGTTGACATCGGGATCTCCATGTTCCTGATTACCTTCTCATCGGACATGCTTTCCCTCTGGATTTCCACGCTGGCACATACAACCACAACGGCCATGACGATTATGCCGTTTGTGCTGATCTTCCAGCTGGTCTTTTCAGGCGGAATGCTGACGCTGCCGCAGTGGAGCGAGCCGCTCACCAAACTGACGATTTCCAATCCCGGTCTGAAAGTGCTGGCGGCACAGTCCAGGTATAATGAACTGCCCCTTGCCTCCATCTGGAATACCCTGATCAGCATGCGGAATTCGGAGGTCGGCGGAGAGGTGACCGTGGGGCAGATCATGGATTTCCTCGGGGAAAAGAACAATCCGACGGTTAAGCAGATCCGGGATATTGAGATTGAACAGTACCTTACGGTGAATGGACTCAGGAAAAATCTGGAAGGATCCGCCGGCTATCAGAGTCTCCGGGAGAAAGAGATCACGGTAAACCTGACATACTGGGATCTGCTGAGGGCGTTCCGCCAGTCGTCAGGGTCGAAGGAGATGCTTAGCAGCACGGTTGCCGGGAACCTGACGCTGGGGGATCTTCTGGATAACATGATGGCCAAAGATGAGATGAAAGAAGCCCTGGGGGAGAAGGTCCTGGCCAATACCCGGTTTGGCGATTTGATCGACATGGTTCTTACCTCGGGCCTTCTGGACAGATACAACGATACCCCGGTCGGTGGGATAAAGACGGTAGGGGATCTGATCGACCGTCTGGCGGAGAACCCGGATATCCGGAATAACCGCGATCAGTTGATTGTCCTCAAGACAACCCTCGGAAAGATCATCGACATGTTCGGGGAACAAAAGGTCAAGGCAGTGGTCGAAAAGAAAGCGGCAGAGGCGAGTTACAAGCCCGAGTACGAGAACACCGTGGACAATGTGATGGGATACTGGGGACGACTGTTCCGGTTTGTGATCCTGTTCGTTGTTTTAGCCACGATTACACTGGAACGTGTGGACAAGGATAAGCGGTAATACTTAGATGGAGTGGCTGAGGGTCACGGGGTCTGTCTGAAAAGCGTCAGACAGAGTCCCGGGAAATCAGTCTGGTACCTTTGACGGGAACACCGGACAGGGTGTTCCCGGTTTTTATGATATTGGGCCGTATCGGAAGGAAACGGGAATCTATGGGAAACCAGTCGAAACGCGAACTGTTTGAGACCATGCCGGTGCCGTCGGCGCTGCTTCAGATGGCAGTTCCTACCATCATCAGTCAGCTGATTACGCTGTTTTACAACATGGCGGATACCTGGTTTATCGGCCGTACCAACAATCCCTATATGGTTGCGGCGTCCTCTCTTGTGCTGACGGTGTTCCTGATGGCCGGTGCACTGGGGAATCTGTTCGGTGTCGGTGGCGGGACACTGGTTGTTCGTCTCCTGGGAGGCGGCGACGAGGAGGAGGCAAGGGCCGCTGCCTCCTGGACGATACTGGCCTCAAGCCTGTCCGCCCTCGTTTTTTCGGTCCTCTGTATCCTGTTTATGGATCCACTGCTCCGCCTGCTAGGCGCCAGCGAGAATACCATTGGCTATGCCAGACAGTACCTGTTCTTTGTGGTTGGAATCGGTGGCTTTGCCAACGTGAACGGAACGACGCTGTCTTTTCTGCTGCGGAATGCCGGATATTCCCGTGCGGCAGCCCTTGGCCTCAGTATGGGCGGCCTGCTCAATATCGTGCTGGACCCGCTGTTCATGTTTGTGCTGCTGCCGGATGGGTATCAGGTGATGGGTGCGGGGATTGCCACCATGCTCTCGAGCATGGCGTCCATGGTGTATTTTCTCTGGATGGTTCACAGAGTCCGGAAGGTATCCGTGCTGGAAATCCCCAGACGTCTTGTACAGATCCGGCCGGAGTCAGGGAAAGACCTCTTTTCCGTGGGCGTTCCGGCTGCCTTAAGCGTCTTTCTGTATGACCTTACCAATATCGTAATCAACCGGCTTTCCGCCTCACATGGGGATTATGCACTGGCTGCTATGGGGATTATCCTGAAAGTGGAGCGTCTCCCGCTGAACATCGGTGTCGGAATCTGTCTGGGCATGATCCCGCTGATCGGGTACAACTATGCGGCCCGGAACTATAAACGGATGCAGGCGTTTTTCAACGCTGCCAGAATTGCCGGTCTGGCCGTGGCGGGAATCTGCATCCTGATATACTACCTGTTTGCAGACCGCCTGATCGGCGCGTTTATCGGCGATCCGGAGACGGTACGCCTTGGAACGGTTTTTCTGCGGGCGCGTTGCTTTGCTCCGCCATTCATGTTCCTCAGTTTCAACATGGTGAATTACATGCAGGCGATTAACCAGGGCCGGGTGTCTCTCTGGCTGGCGGTTATCCGGCAGATCTGCCTGAATATTCCGCTTCTGTTCCTGCTCAATGCCCTGTTCGGGATGATGGGAATTGTCTGGACCCAGGTAACGGCAGATTTTATCAATGTCATCATCTCGTATATCATCTATTTCCGGGTTCGAAAGAACGTTCTCGGAATCTGATAAAGCGGCCGGCGTTTCTGCACTTGGTACAGACAGAAAACGCCGGCCGCCGTATCGGCGACTGCCGGATTTTTTTCAGATAGAATATTGACGAAGTTCCCCTGATTCCGTTATAATACGGTCAATTGCCGGTGTGATGGAATGGCAGACGTGGCGGACTCAAAATCCGCTGAGCTAATCACTCGTGTGGGTTCGAGTCCCACCACCGGCACTTTAGATGGGGTGTAGCAAAACCTGAGGGTTTGACTACACCCTCTTATTTTAAAAAGGAGCTGATTTGCTTGGGAATCGTTTATCAAAAAGATGGTCGCAGCGGAATTACGTATGCGTATGATAATCATCGGGTCTGGTCGGAGGAAAAGGGCAAGTACGTAAACAAGCGGAAACTGATCGGCCGTGTTGAAAACATGGAGACGAAAGAAATCATTCCTACGGACGGAAGGTGCAAAAGAAGGTCGCCGTACTTATCGGAAAGCGAACGCACACGAATTGAATCTGAAAAACCTGCTGAGTTCATGGAAGCGCTGTTCCCCGATGAAAAAACAAATGATGGAAGTCAGAAGAATACACCCGATGTTAAAATCGCAGGAAATAATGAATCAGGCCTCCAATCGCTCATTGAAGCTGTCAGGCAGATGACAGGTGTTCTTGAAGGCATCCGAGAGGATTTGTCTGTCATCAAAAACAAAATGGGCTGACAATTGAGCCTGAGTGAATGGCCGGTGCCACGGCAAAAGGTAAAGGTTCTCGCTGGTGTTCCCTCATGTCTCGTTCAAGATTACGCGTTCCCTTTATGAGAATACCGAAAAATCATCTTTTCCGGCAAGAAGCTGGGAAAACATTGGCGAGACAATTGAGCAAACATGAGCGAGAACCTTTACCAGGGTTCCCCGTTTTTTCAATCCGGCGGAAGGTGATATCCTTCACTGAATGCCGCGCACTTTATTTCGAAGTCAGCCGGGGACAATCGCTGTACCGGAAAAGTCATTTTGCAGCGAGGCCGGAATTCAGATACATATCCGTTGTATCTCCCTTTCCAAATGATCCGGGATCCACACCGATGTCGGTCAGCTGTTCACAATCGGCGAACATGCTATGCATACTTTCCACGGAGGAGAGATCGAATCCGCTGAGATCCAGCTTTTTCAGTGCACGACAATTGCGGAACATCTCCGCCATAGAGGATACCTTTTCGGTTTTCCAGCTGGATAAATCCAATTCATCCAGGCTTATGCAGTCCGCAAAAAGATCACGCATGTCCGTAACCATTTCCGTATTGAATCCACGAACGTTCAGAGTCAGAATATTCTGGCAGCTTTCAAACATATGACTCATGTCAGTCACCCGCGAGGTATCAAAACGACTGACATCCAGTTCCAACAGACTGCTGCACGATGCAAACATGTTATTCATGTCATCTACCCGGGAAGTATCAAATCCGCTGACATCCAGTTCACGCAGCCTTGAATCCTGAGCAAACATTCCTGCCATAGCGGTCACACGGGAAGTATTCAAATCACCGAGATGCAGCGTCTCCAGATTCCTGCAAAATGCGAATGCGGCACTCATGTCAGGGCAAATTGGTGGAAGCTGTAATGACCAGTAAACGACATACAACAAGCAGGACTGCTCTGTCGACG
>JAFUBF010000225.1 GCA_017460325.1 Clostridia bacterium
GAAGAGATGAGGTTACCAAAGAATGAGGGCAGTGCCTTCAATCATATTTGGGGCTACCTGTGCACTGTTACTATGGTTGGTTAGAAGAATAAACCTGTCTGCTGTGGTGATCAATGGCATTCCGTTTGCGTTTTCAGATATTCTTGTGATTGTCACCTCCGGAATAGTCGGCGTGTGCTGCGGAATTGTTACATTTTCCGTAATCTTTATTATCGAATTCATTGAAAGCAGCGGTAATTATATCGCTGTATACAGCATATCCACTTATTTGATCCTGGCGTTGGTCGCCGGATTCTCAGCGTACTGGGGATGGTACAGAAACATCCGGAAAATGGCCGCGTTTGTCTGCTGATTGTGCTGATTCTTGCATCAGCATGGTATGTGACCTTTACTGTGGCTCTTCCCGAACAATCAGACAATATCTTCCATGGGGTGGGATACGGTCGGCTCATGCTTGGGGCTTTTCCTGAATCATTGATTTCGACTCTTCTGATCGCATTGTACTTCAGATTTGCGCCTAACAGAATCAAATCATTACTGAGAAGTGGATGGGCCTATACAGAGGGAAGAGACGGAACAGTCAGAAGGCATCAGGTGCTTGGTACCAGGATAGCGCGTATTTCACTTGCAGAGACTCTTTTTCTCTGCCTGATTGCTGTGCTGTGTGAAAACGTATTTTATGCAACAGATAATGGGATTCAGCTGTCTTTGCCTTTCCTGGCCAGTAGATGGCGGACAAGCATCAGAATGGGACTGGTGATTATGTGTGCTGGTGTACCCGTTGCCTATCTGTTCAACCTGTACATCATGGCGCATGTCGTCCGTCCAATGGCTGATTGAGCGTGAAACGGGGATGGGATCCTGAATCTGAAACGGCGAAAGGCCTCTGTGACGGACAGAGGCGGAATGCCGGAAAGCTTATCGGAGCATCTGCCGGAACTGTTCTTGGGAGATTTCCGGCATGCACCGGGCAAGATGGTCGCAGATATAGTCAAGGGATTCGGAAGGAGAACGGCCGTCGGTTTTCTCCAGATAGGCCTCGCCAAACCATTGCTCCGGGGTCGTCAGGAGGGCATTTCCCCATCCATAGGGTCTGCCGTTCCGGTCGAGGTTATAGACGAAGTTCTGGTTGATCACCAGGGTTTGCATTTCAAGTCGGGTCAGGCTGGTGTCATACCCTTTGGAGATGCCGGAGCAGGTGCGGGCGGCTTTTGAGAGAATGGGGGCGTGAGAAAGGAGATAGTCCATGAGAAGCCGGTCCCGGTAGGGGATCAGGCCATCCTCACGAAGCCCTTCATAATCATACCCGTCCCGCCGGTAATTGGCCAGATCCGGGAAAAGGTCCAGACTGACCCAGGCGTTTCCGTTTCGGACGACTTTGCTGTAGACACAGCTTTTATCGGCGGCCATGTGGCCCTTCCATTCCCAGGGGCCTTCCTGATTGGTGAACCAGACCGACGGGTCGATCTGCTCCTCAAGGGACCAACCGGGGATGCGGTTTTTGAAAAAGGGGAGGATGCCAATCCGGTCAACCAGATCCAGCAGCATCTGCTGCGTTCGGATGAGTGAGGACATACAATCACCTGTATCTTTCATGGACAGATAGGTCCGGTTTGCATAATCTGTGACAGTCTGCTAAAGTAAGGACGGTCATTGTCACAGCAGAGGGAGGAGAAAAGGCGGATGATCATTGAAAAGGCAGGCGCGGGGGATATAGAGCGGATCGGAGCAATCTACGAAGCGATTCATGATGAGGAAGCCGCGGGGCGGTCAAGCATTGGCTGGATTCGCGGGATTTACCCGACGGCTGACACAGCCCGGGCAGCCCTGGCCCGCGGAGATCTGTATGTGGGAAGAGCGGAGGGGAGCGTTGTGGCGGCCGCCATTATCAACCGCATCCAGCCGGACGGATATGAGGCGGGGAACTGGGCGGTTGAGGCGACCGCGGATGAGGTGCTGGTTCTCCATACCCTGGTAGTGGATCCGGCAAAATCCGGACAGGGACTTGGCCGGGCATTTGTCGATTTCTACGAACAGATGGCGAGGGAAAACGGAGACCGGGCGCTGCGCATGGATACCAATGCCCGAAATGCCCGGGCACGGACTCTCTATGCGTATCTCGGGTACAGGGAGGTTGGAACGGTCCCAACGGAATTCAATGGAATTCCGGATGTTCGTCTGGTTCTCCTTGAGAAGCGTGTGGATGCTCCGGGACGGGGAGAATCGCCAGCGGTTCATACATCCGACTGACGACGTGCAGAAGGTGGATGGAATCATACGGGGACTGACAGCCGTGATCCAGTGAAATCTCGATAGGCTCGAAACGATGCCCGTCGTTTGGCAGATGACGGAGCAGATACTGCTGCGCATTTGCGATGGTTGCCTCGGCGGAATAGATGTAAACTCCATAGGCATTGGGGGCGCTGACCTGCCGGAAGTGTTCAGCCCGCATGTGGTTGCGCATGATGATGGAATCCAGCTCCGCATGAATGGCCGGATTTTCCATCCTGCTGTTGTAGACGATCTTGATATAGACGATTTCATCCGGATCATAGGAATCCGAATCCAGATAGTAACGGTACTGGGAGTGCCGCATGTGATCCAGAATCTGGTTTTCGTCCTCACTGAGCGGCCCGTGGTGGAAGATACAGGTCCTGCTTTTGTGGATGGTGTAAATGAAATAGCTGATGCCAAGCCCGTCCATGTAAGAAAGAAGCGCTGCGGAATTCTCCCGGGGAATGGTCTTTTTCCAGAGGTAATCGCTCTTTTCAACGTCATAGATGGCTGCCCCGTTCATGACGATCAGGGGCATGTTCACCTTCGTCTGATTCATCTGCAGGGTGAAAAAGGCCGGGGCATGATGGGACATGAGGCAGATCCGGGCCCCGTCATCGTAGAGATGATTGAGCTGGTAAAGGGTGGTGCCGGAAAGATGAGCGACGTGGTCCGGGACCAGATCGTGGGCGTGAATGAAAAACAGCCGATTTCGGTTCTTGCGGCGGGGAAAGCGGAAGATGTTGATACAGATGGCCACAGATGTTCCGATGAAAACGTCGACGAGACGGATAGCGGCCTGCCTGAGCGGGCTTTCAATGTCCGGAAACGTGACGACCACGCAGAGAAAGACAATGGCGGCCAGGCTGGCGGTATCCGGCATACGCACGATTACGCAGGCATACAGGGAAATCAGGACGCCCAGGGACATGAGACCGTAAAGGATAACGGGCCTGCGGCTGAGAATCGGGAAAACCATCAGGAGAAGCAGGAACAGGAGACCCAGACCGGCGCCGATCAGGGTGCCGGCCATTCGGTTCCGGGAATACTCCTGGGTATCCCGCATATAGGGCTGCAGGCAGATGATGGCGGTGATAATGGATTCGGTCTGCATGGTTTCCCCGTAGTATCCCCGCAGATAGTAGATGATCAGGCAGATGAAAACCGCCAGACTGGTCTTGACGATTCGCTGCCCCAGA
>JAFUBF010000226.1 GCA_017460325.1 Clostridia bacterium
AGCAGCATTCCCACTTCCTCAAACCGCGGTCTCACCCAGTCCAGATTATCCAGCATTCCCTGTAACCCTTTCCATTGCCTGCCATTTCGTCTAGGCGGCTCCGACCACCCGCCAGTTTCCGCCGTAGTCACGCACCCGGAACGGCGTTCCGATCGTTTCTGCCAGTAAGGCGCTTACTGCCTCTGCCTGCCTGTATCCGATTTCAAAAAGAAGGAATCCGCCCGGTTTCAGGCAATGAGGCGCTTCCTTTGTGATCGCTTTGTAAAACGTCAGTCCGTCCGCTCCGTCAAACAGAGCCATCGCAGGTTCCATTTCGAGTTCCGGTTCTAGTTCTGCCCGTTCCTGCTCACTGATATAGGGCGGATTGGATATAATCATATCATACTGCAAGTGTCTTACGGGTTCAAGACAGTTTCCCAAAACAAAAGATACATGAACGCCATTTCTTTTTGCGTTCTCTCCGGCCACGGCAAGTGCCGCCTCCGAAAGATCTCCGGCCCAGACCTCCGTGTCCGGCCGAAGCCTTGCGATGCTCACGGCCAGGGCCCCGCTTCCTGTACCGAGATCAAACAGTCTGCCACCCGGGACCAGCCGCCTGATGGCCTCCTCGCAGAGAATTTCCGTGTCCGGCCGTGGAATCAGCACATCCCTGGTAACAGAAAAAGGGAAGCCCATAAACTCGGTTTCCCCTTCGATATACTGGAGCGGCTCCCGTCGCTCCCGCCTTGAGACCCGCTCCTCAAAGCGGGCTGACTCGGTCTCACTGAGGACATCTCCCCTGTTCAGGTGAAGGAGAAGACGCGGTGTTCCCGTTACGCCCTCAAGGAGCTGCTCCGCGTTCAGGGCCGGTTCAGGTACGCCGGCCCCCAGGAGTCTGCTTTCTGCACGCGCCAGTGCCTCCCCGACCGTCATGCTGCTTTTTCCTTTTTTGCCATATCCGGCGTCCAGAGATGGACGCCCTCATCCAGCTGCTCCGCGTACCGCGTCGGGCCGGCTTTGGCTGCCTTCATGGAGGCAATGGCCACCTCCAGCATCTCCCGGTCCGGTTCACGGGTCGTCAGGTACTGGAGCATAAGTCCGGGCCAGCGAAGAATCCGCACAATGAGCGCATCCCCGGCATGGGCCAGTCCTTTCAGCACCTCATAGGACACACCGGCAACAATGGGCAGGATGAGCAGACTTCTGAGAATCCGCTGCAAAAATGACAGCTTTTCGATTCCAAAGAGAAGGAAGAGAAGCTGATCCGCCACAGATCCAATGAGGATGGAAATGAACATGACCAGAAACAGGAACGCGGTGCCGCACCTGGGATGCAGCCGGGAGAACTTCTTTGCATTTTCCGGGGTCAGTTCCTCGCCTGCCTCGTTGCAGTAAACCGTCTTGTGCTCCGCCCCGTGGTATTTGAATACTCGTTTGATATCCGGAACAAACCCAATGCCGATCATGTATCCGATGAGGATCAGGATCCGGACCACGCCGGCAAAGAGATTGATCAGAATCCGGTTATCCGTTACACGCCCGATGAACGTGGCCGCCGCAGAGGGCAGCATGACAAAGAGGAACAGGCTCAGCGCAACGGCAAGCACGATGGCAACGCCCATAACCACCTTTTCGATATTGGCTCCAAGTTTCTCCGAA
>JAFUBF010000227.1 GCA_017460325.1 Clostridia bacterium
AACACCGGGTGGCGAAAAAATACTGGCCGATGCCCACATATGCGGATCTGCTGTTTTATGTATGAAATGCGGGGACACCGACGTGACCGATACGACGGCAGGAATGCCCAATGGGGCTGCTACAGACAGAGGAGATAATCAGATGCGTGCATTTGGGTTGGCAAAAGAGATCCTTATCCCGGAAAAGGTGGAGATGGAGAAATGGGCGGTCATCGCCTGCGATCAGTTCACCTCACAGCCGGAATACTGGAACGAGGTGAAAGAGATTGTGGGGAATTGCCCGTCGACGCTGTCTCTTATCTATCCGGAGGTTTGGCTGGGGGAAAACCGGGAACAGCGAATCCGGAATATTCACCGGAATATGCGGGAACTGCTGGATAAAGGACTTTTTTCCGGTTTTGACGGGTATGTGTATGTCGAGCGGACCCTCAGGGACGGATCAGTGCGCCAGGGAATTGTCGGCTGCATTGATCTTGAAACGTACGACTATCATCCATCGTCAAAGGCTGCGGTTCGGGCCACGGAGAAAACCGTCACGGAGCGGATTCCGCCCAGAATGGAAATCCGAAGGGGTGCGATGCTGGAGCTCTCGCACGTTCTTCTTCTGTGCAGTGATGAAAAGCGCCAGGTCATTGAACAGCTGGGGGAACTGAAGAAGAATCCTCCTCTGTATGATTTTGATCTCATGCAGGGTGGCGGACATCTGACCGGTTGGCGGTGTACCGGACCGGCAGCCGAACGCTTCGAGGAAGCGCTGAACGAATACGAAAACCGGATGATTGAGAAGCAGGGCAATGCGGATTCGGCGCTCCTGTATGCGGTCGGGGATGGAAATCATTCCCTCGCCACAGCAAAGGAATGCTATGAGGAGGAGAAGGCACGGAACCCGGAGCGGGATCCGAAAACCCTGCTTTCCCGCTATGCCATGGTGGAACTGGAAAATGTGTACAGCGATGCCCTGCAGTTTGAACCGATCCACCGGATTGTGAAGGGAACGGATCCGGCAACGCTGCTGAAAGCACTTGAACCGCTGTGCGCAGAGGACGGAATCAAGGTCAGATGGATTGCAGGCGCTGAATCGGGTACACTGAATCTTTCCTGTCAGGGGAAACTGCCGGTGGCCGTTTTACAGGATGCTCTGGACCGGTTTCTTGAGGATCACCCCGGGGAAATGGACTATATTCACGGGGAAGAGTCGCTTGCAAAACTGGCGGCGGCAGACCGTACGGTCGGATTCCTGTTGCCGGGAATGGACAAGGGGGAGCTCTTTCCCGGCATTATCAATGGCGGTGTTCTGCCGAGGAAAACCTTTTCCATGGGGCATGCCGAGGAAAAACGGTACTACCTGGAGGCAAGGCAGATCCGGCAGGAATAAGCGGAGTCTGCCTGAGAAAATGTGCGGACGGGGTTGACACAGTCGCCGTCGGTGGTATAATGCTCACAACCGAATATTCCTTTGAAAGATCTTCAGGGCAGGGTGCAAGTCCCTACCGGCGGTAAAGCCCGCGAGCCGTATGGCCGATCCGGTGAGATTCCGGAGCCGACAGTACAGTCTGGATGGAAGAAGAGCTGTTCGCTTTGCGTTCATAACCCCTGATAGCTCTGCTTTCAGGGGTTTCGGTAATTGTGCCCGCAGGGCGAAAAGGAGTGTTTTTTATGAAGTCAGATGTAAGTGTGAACAGATCCGGGAACCGCGCCGTGTTTATGATGACCAGGTGCGGTGTGCTGGCCGCCATGGCGATCATTCTCTTCTACATTGAAATTCCGGTTGTGGCGTTCTATAAGCTGGATCTTTCCTCTCTTCCGGCGCTTCTGGCCGGATTTGCCATGGGACCGCTGCCCGGCTTTATGATTGTGGTGATCAAGAATCTTGCGCACATGCTGGGGAGCAGTACGGCCATGGTAGGTGAATTTGCCGATATTCTGATGTCGGGAACGTTTGTGGTCGTGGCCAGTCTCATGTATCGGTACAACAAGAATCTGAAAGGGGCCGTTCTGTCCATGGTCATTGCGACCCTGGCCATGATGGTCGCGGGTGTTCTGGTGAATTATTTCATTCTGATCCCCGCCTATCAGAAACTGTTCCATATGGATGTGGCGGCCATTCTCGGCATGGTGGGCATAAAAGGGGTCGATTCACTGTTGAAGCTGGTCCTGATGGTGACAGCTCCCTTTAACCTTCTGAAAGGGGGCGTGATCAGTGTGATTACGTTCCTGCTTTACAAGCGGATTTCACCGCTTCTGCATCAGTAATCCGGAGGAATGCGTATATGGTCTGTGTCCATTGCAGAAACGAACAGGAAACGGAGCGCGTGGGTGCTCTGCTGGGGCGGCAGCTGGCCTGTTCGGATGTCCTTCTTCTCAGCGGGGAAATGGGAACGGGAAAGAGCGTTCTGACGCGGGGTCTGGCAGCGCAGCTGGGCATTGAGGGCCCGGTCCCCAGTCCCACATTTACCATTCTGCTGATTCATGAGGGAAGTGGACTGACGCTGTACCATTTCGATCTCTACCGGCTCGAAAACGAGGATGAACTGTATGAGATGGGGCTGGATGAGATGATTCCCCCGGATAACGGCGTTGCGGTCATTGAATGGCCCCAGAACTGCGCATCAGCCATGCCGGTAACGTGCTTTCGGGTGGAACTTGCGTACGTGCCGGATGCGCCGGAGGAGAGAATGTTGAATATAAAAATGCCCTCCGCGGAGAAGGAGCAGCGTTTTCGGGAGGACATTGAGGCATCCGGGATCACTGCAAACTGATATGAACGGCCCTTGTGAAGGGGCCTCCTGCCTGAAGGCACCCTGTACACCGGCCGTTTTCCGCCTGTTTTTGCGGGATAATCGGACAGGTGAAAGCCTGAGTACCGAGGCTATTCGGAAGAGGAAGAAAAATGAAAATACTGTTGGTGGATACCTCCGGTCCGGTTTGCGGGGTGGCGATTGCCTCGGACGGGGATCTGATTTATGAAGCCGTTATGAAAAACAAACTGCCGCACAGTCAGAAGGTCAGGCCCATGGTGGAGGATGCGCTGCTGCGGTCGGATCTGGCTCTGCCTGACATGGACGCTTTTGCGGCGGTGGTCGGGCCGGGTTCGTTTACCGGTGTGCGTATTGGCGTGGCAACGGCAAAGGGGCTGGCGGAGGCCGGACACAAATCCTGTATTGCCGTGGATGCGCTGGAGGCGCTGGCAGAAAACGGACGTTTTTTTGATGGCATTATCTGCCCGATTCTCGACGCCAGAGCCGGACAGGTATATGGCGCGGCATTTCGGGGCGGGAAATCCCCGGAACGGCTGATGGAGGATGAGGCGCTGAAACTGCCGGAGTTCCTTGACAGAATTGAGGCATTCGGAGGACCGTATCTGTTTGTGGGGGATGGGATCGGAGTTCACAGAGCGGCCATTGAGGAGCGACTCGGGGAAAACAGCCGGTTTCACAGTCCGGCTCAGGCCCTGCTGCGACCGGGCTGCGCTGCCCTGCTGGCGGAGCAAAAAATGCAGGCCGGAGAGATTCTCAGCCCGGATGCCCTGCTTCCCCTCTATCTTCGGGCGCCCCAGGCGGAACGGGAACGGCTGGCCAGAGCCGGCGCAGGTCAGGGAAATCCGGCCGGAGGGGAAAATGGATAAACCGGATGGGAAGGAAAGCCGGATCCGACCGGCGGTGGAAAAGGATATTCCGGAAATCACAGCGATCGAACAGGACGTCTTTCATATTCCCTGGTCAGAGGAAAGTATTCGGCATGACATTCTTGAAAATCCGGCAAGCCGCTGGCTGGTCGTGGCAGATGATGAGGATCACGTGATTGCCTATGCGGGAATGTGGCTGGTCATTGATGAGGGACATATTCTGAATGTGGCGGTTCGCAGGGCTGATCAGGGACAGGGATATGGTCGGCAGATCATGGAGGCGCTGATCCGGCTGGCCGTAGATGAGGGGATGCGCCTCATGACGCTTGAGGTCAGGCGTTCCAATGTTCGGGCGCAGGGACTGTACCATCGGTGCGGTTTCCTGGACGTGGGTTACCGGAAACGGTATTATGATGACAATCGCGAAGATGCCCTGATCATGTATCAGGATCTGGTTTAGCGCCTGTGGCCGGCAGATGCAGGATGCCGGCTGGAAAGCCTCAAGGGAGGCTTTTTTCATGTGAATCCGGGCCTGTAACAGTGCGACATTGACCGGCGAAATACCTCTTTCTTTTTTGCCGGAAAAGAGGTAAAATACAGAATGAGGTTCTGTTGCTGTGAGAATGGGTGCGGGACATTGGCCGGCCCCTGCACAGCGCCGGAATATATGGGTA
>JAFUBF010000228.1 GCA_017460325.1 Clostridia bacterium
GTCCCTGACAGTAAAACGAGTTTTTCACAGTTTTTCACATTTGGGGGCTTTCAGTCTTCCGCGAAAATGGGTTTTTCATACTTTTTCACACAAGCCGATGATACTTTCTATTCAAGCTAAATTTAAATTAAAAGCGGGCCGAGCACCGTTGTTGTTATCGACGTTATTGTCGTTGACCCAGCCGTCATTGTCCACGATGCCGGCGTGATTACTATTGTTAGCGTTAGGCGACCGTAGCCACCATCAAGAGGCGTTTTCAATCCTGTCCCTTTATGCTATAAGGCCCGAAGGCGCTTATAACCCAAATCGCTTCCTGTCGCTGATCATCCATGCTCCCAGCAGGTTGCAGCAATCATACACCTTTCGGGTGATCTGCTCGTATTGCTTGGGCAGGATGCATTGCTGCTCCATGGCAAGCTGCGCGATGTAGCCAAGCAGTCGTAAGCCGGTTTGTGCCGCTGGTACGTTTGGCGCCTTTCCGCTTGCCGGGCCTGACCGGGGCGAACGTAAATCTCGTTGGCGATGTATAGATTCTCAACGATGTCCGACGCGTAATTCTGCATACGTGACACCAGCGTGAACCGAAATCGCTTGGGAGATCTGTCCGTCACCGTCATGATGTAGCTGGCCAGCTCCCTGGCCTTCGTGATCACCGACAAACTCACTTTTCTCGATCAGGATCACGCTCCTTTATCTATCTTCAATGCTTCAACAATAATTCTGATGTTTTTGACTGTGCTTCATCGGTCACAACGCCCACGGTCTTGAATCTTCCGGATCAGAATCGTCATCCAGGAAATTCTGGGCATAGGTCGGTGTGAGGTCGTATTGCTTCATGATGGTATCTTTAATCTTTGTTTCCGGCATCTTCAAAAATCTCAGCGTGCTGATTGATGCCTTGATCTTCTCCGTCCTCTCAGATGTCATCTTCACATATTCCGGACTGAACATTGTCATCATGATTTTCTCCACCTCCGGTCTGTGTTCTTCCAAATACCTGACAAGGTAACCTTTTCGGATGCACAGGTCAATTGTTACAGTCACAGCCTGCTGCTTTTCTTCCGGCGTGTTTGCTCCCAGCACGTATTCATCCCAGATTCGGCAAAAACCCATGTACTCCTCGATGATGCCGCCCTTGTACTCTCCGTGGATGATTCTGGCTTTGAACTCCGGCTTGTTCAAGTCTCCGCCGAAGAATTCCTGGTTCAGGGAAAAAACATCCTTTTCAACCTTCTTCTTACCTGTGTAAATCACAAAGGCTTCCACGTCCGGCACATCCACTTTGACGGAACTGTGCAGATCGGCTTTCCTGATCTTCAGATAACTCATTGCGGAATCGAAATAGTAGTCCGCCAGACGAAAAATGATGTTCACGCTCCACGTGGACTGCGCTTCCGCCAGCACAATGAGCTTCCCTCTGGCCAGCAGACCCAGGTCGTTATAAGGATGAATCGTGAGCACGTTATCCAGCGTGACCAATTCCAAATCATCCTCTGTAATTGTTGTGTCAGCAGGAAACAGTTCTTTATAAAGCTGGAGTTGATACTCTTTGCGCATGAACAGATTGAGGAATACAGAATTCCTGGCCTGACGGTTCACGCGATCCTGTTTTATGACATCAAGCTCATGCTTATAGGCATCCCGTTCCTGTACGACCTCTTTATAGGTCTGTTTCTTTTCAGCCACTGCGATCACCTCCTGCTCCCATATTTGTATCGGCACAATCCCAGAAAAACATAACCTTCGGGATGGCATACTGATACAAGTAGATTATAGCAGAACCCCGGTCTGAAATTAACGAGATTTCGCGATTTTGGGGAAACGAGAAAGAGACGAGAACCACCGCCTCGCCTGATGGGAGTGTATCACCACCTTCCTCCAGGCTCCCTTCGCAGAACCACCCTTGGCTTTGGCTGTATCCATCCCGCTGAGCTGGGCGGATCAGGGACTTTCACCCATTAAGCCATGCGCACGCGCACAATAAAAAAGCAGAAGGCTGTTACACCTTCTGCTCTCCTCAGAGCACTTCTTATTTATCTGTCGGGATCTTATTCCCGTCGTCTTCGCAGCAGCACCACAATCGCCAGCACCGCAACAACCCCGATGCCGATGTACAGCCAGATATTCATCGAATCTCCCGTCTGCGGAACCGCTGACGGATTCGGTTGCGGTTTCTGAATCCAGCGCGGATAAAGCGTTGTATTGGCGGTAAACACCGTTCCCCAGTAAACCTGGCGACCGCCTTCAGGGGCGGTGTACCAACCGGCAAACTCATATCCATCCCGCGTCGGCACCGGCAGAGAACCAATTTGCGACTCGCTATGCATCGTCATGTTGGTTGCAGTGTCCAGACCCGAGAAGGTAATCGTGATGGGATCCTTGGTCCAGATAGTTGTCTCCTTGACTGAAGGACCATCCGGTGTGTTTCCACCAACTATAAGGGTATTATTGAGTTGTCCATTGCTGACATCATCTGCGGTCACTGTCTGGTTCAGCAGAATCACCGCCGTTTCGCCAGGATTCAGCACACTGATTATCCACACATCTCCTGGATTTTCCTCACTCACTGAAGCCCAGTCATCCCAGTACCTCCAAGCTTCTTCGCCAACAATATCCTCTATAACAGACTCATTTTTCACATTCCAGATAAAGCTCGTGTTTCTAACAGACTGAACCCCGGACAGAATTGCACCAGCGTTTTCATCCGTCGTATGGACAATCTCTCCATTGCCGAAAAGACTGTTCGAAATGTAAACCGTCCCGTTCGATCTGTAAATTGCACTGCCACCGGACACGGCAGTATTGTTCGAAAAGTTTGAAACGATGATTTTATCCGTCACAATGCCCTGGCCCAGTACCGGACTCAGAGAGCCCCCGTCCCCGGGCGATGAGCTTCTGAATACAGCTGTAATATTTTTCTGCGTATATGTTCCATTGTTGTGAATCACCGCACCAGACAGAACAGAGCCCCCGGCATTTACGTAACTGGCATTATTAATCACAGCTACGTTAAGATTCGGAGAAACCGGTTGAGAAGCCGAAGCTGTAAACGTCATGCACCAGATCATGACATACAGAGCCAGCCAGAATCTCGTCATTCGGATTAACGTTCGTCGTTTGATCATAGGTTCTCCCCTCTGTAAACTGAGGTATGGTCCGGCCCACTCTGCCCTCCGGGTAAAGCCGCTTCCGTCTGCCCGTCAGGCGCTGTTTCCACCTGAAACAGTCCGGCACCGCTCTGCATTTCATTCAGGCAGGTAAAGCACTCAAGCTCCGCTCCGTCCAGGTACATCATGCGCCCGAATACCGAATCGGCCATGAGCGAAGTCATGAGGGCCCCCACAGGGACCGTGCGGTCCAGATTCAGTATAAAAGTATAGCCTATCTGATCCTCAGAAACAATCCCGTTCAGTTGATTTTTTGCAATTTTTCCATCCTTCAGGACCAACGTCCGCTCAACGGGAAACGGTTGCGTAAGGCTTCGGCCGTCCACCAGACGGGTCGCCGCGGTGTAAAGCCCGTTTTCCTCTTTCAGCATCAGGTCAACGGCATGTCCGTTCACCGAAAACCGCCATCCGCCCTGCGCGGAAACGCCCCGGTATTCAAGGTTCTCCGCGAGCACCGCATACCCGTTCCCGGTGTAGGATGCACTGTCCGGATAGCCAAACTGACCAAACCAGTTTGAAATCCCGGCCATATCCGGCGTAATAACCGTGACCACCGGAACCAGTGCCGACGGGAACAGGAGGTCCCGCAGTTCCGCCGCTTCCATCCCGGTCGCTCCGGCCTCAAGGATGGCCCCCTCAGCCTGTGCCGCTTCCCCGGAAAGAAGCGTCTCCATCCATGCAAGGGTTTCCTTCTTCCGCCCGAACCGCCTGAGCATTTCATCCGTCGCGGCATCGCCGGATCCGGAAAGCATGCACAGAATATTCCGGGACAGGGTCTCATCCGTGGTGGCCAGCGCTTTGGCTACCCAGAAGATCCGCTGGCTGTTCTGCGAACCGCCATCAAACAGCGTCCGCCGACCGGTCTTCTCCTCAAAGAAGTATCCGTAATCCCACCAGGAGGCAATCACTGTGTCCTCGCGCATCTGCTCCCGGATCTGCATCAGCGGTTCATGCAGTTTGCGGCTGACTTTGGGCAGCGCATCGGCAGAGGAGCGGTACGCCCCGAACAGCGCCGGAAACAGCATAAGGATTGTAATCATCCCGGAAAAAACGGGATAGTCCATCATCCGGTGATCCCGCATCAGGCCATGCAGCGTTCCGGTCAGCATACCAGCCAGAATGGCCACCGGCACCGCCAGGAGCATGATGAACCGCCAGCTCCGAAACGCCAGCACGGCCGTGACCAGGAACCACACCAGCAGCAGAACCGATTCAAACGGGATCTCCCGTCTGCGCCGCATCTGCACCGCCAGAACGATGCCCATGGCAATGGCCCCGAGAAACGGTATGAGGCTTCCCACGGCATTGATAATGCCGATGTTGGATTCCGTCAGGACCCGCATCTGGAAAAGGCCGTTGATCCCACCCGCAACCAACGCAGGCCTGCGTAGCTCGGCAACGGACACATATGCATTGGGAAAGAGAGTCGGTCCTCCTGTAAAGAGTTCCCGGACCAGCCCGACCATCATGCCCGGCAGTCCCGGGTTCAGGCAAATCATCCCGAGGCCCAGCCCCAGGGCCAGCAGAAGCAGCGGCCGGTCTTTGCGCAGTGCCTGTCCCCGCTCCTCTTTCGGCGCCACCAGGAAGCGCAGAACCACCATCCCCAGCACAGCGACCAGTAAGATACCCACAAACAGGCTGTCGACGCTCCACGCCAGGTGCAGAAGAACCAGCGCCCCGGCAAACAGTACCAGTGCCCGGCCGGACCAGTGCCCCTCTTTCAGGCCATTCACCAGAGGACAGCTGCACAGGAAGAAGGCGCAGGACGTGACGAGAATGACACAGTCCGTGTCATAAAAGCCCGGAACCGTGTGCGTAAAATAGCCGTAATTCATGGCCGCCAGCACGGAGGCCGTCACGGCGGCAAGCGTGCCCCTGAGTCGCCTGACAAACAGGAAAACCGGAATGACCACCAGCACGGAGAGCACCGCCCCCAGCCAGTAAGTGACCTGTTCCAGGGTGATCGGGCCGAAAAAGGACAGCACTCTGTGCACAGCCACGGCAATTCCGGCCATGAGAGGACGGTAATCCCCGGCACTCCTCCCCGTCGGGGCGTAGCTGAGCGTATCCCAGGGTTCTCCGTCCCGAACAATCTCCCCCGGATGTCCCGTCTCCTCCAGATCCCGCGTCATCCGGAGATGATAGTACGCATCCATCTCCGTCAGGTACGGCAGACCGGTTTCCGGGTCCGTTCCCGCTTCCCCCAGGAGCGTGTCCACCCTGTTCCGCACGACGAAGCGGAACGCAAAGGCCACCAGCATGATCACAAGAATCAGCAGCGCGGCAGGAATCTGCCGCCGCTTTTTCACGTGGTCTGCCCGGGGCATCTGACGATTCTTCCTGCTCATTCACTTTCCTCCGGGTCCTCTTCCTGTCTCCGAAGAGCCTCCTCACTGACCAGCTGCTTCATCTTCTCCTCCAGCTCCGAAATCCGGAGTGCCTGCAGAAAACACTGAAACAGCAGAAAGAAAAGGATCACCAGGTAAACCAGATTAACCGGGGACTGTACCCCGATCCAGGCAGCCGCCTGGATGGCAATCTGGGGGAACACACTGAGCAGCACCAGAAGAACCGAGAAAAACAGCCAGAAAACCGTTTCCTCCATCCGTACACTGCTGCTCCGAAGCTTCCTCCGGACAAACACCAGACTGAGGACAGAGGCCAGAAACAGCATAATTCTGAGTGTCAGTGACATGAACGCTTCTCCTTCTTTCTTGCTTGGACTTTCGGCACCGTATGACTGACAGGAGGCATCCTTTGGTAAACCGGTGCAGACTTGGCCCACTCTTTTATTGTTGCCTGGGCTTTCGGCACCGTATGATTGACAAAAGACATCCTTTGACAAACCGGTGCTGACTTGGCCCATTCCTTTACTCTCGCCTGGGCTTTCGGCACCGTATGACTGACGAGAGACATCCTTTAGCAAACCGGTGCTGTGCACCGGGCCCATAGTCAGCGCAGCCACTGCAGAAACAGAATCGAGGTCATGACCCGAAAACAATACCTGAGGCTTTCCGGCAGATTCAGATAACTCTCCCCGTACAGCCGCTCCCGCATAGTCACCGGAATTTCCACCACCCGGAATCCCTTCCGGATCAGATACGCCAGGGTATCCGGTTCCGGCAGGCAAAACGCGGAGGCGGTGAACTGCTCCATGACGCGGCGGTTCATGAGGCGCATTCCGGAGGTGGGATCTGCAATCCGCTGCCCGCAGGCCATGCGGATGCACAGGGAAATCAGACGGCGTCCCGCCCGTTTCCCGGCCGTTCCCCCGTCCCAATGCAGATACCGGGAGCCAATCACGATGTCCGCGTCGGTTTCCCGAGCCACCCTGAGCAGGTCGGCGACGGCAGCAGCGTCATGCTGCCCGTCCCCGTCGAACTGCAGGACGTACCGGTAGCCCTCCCGAAGTGCCGCGCGAATCCCCGTCCGCACCGCCTCCGCCAGCCCGAGATTCACCCGATGCCGTGCAACGGCTACCCCCAGTTCCCGGCAGACCGCACAGGTCCCGTCCGAGGACCCGTCATCCACCACCAGCAGATCCACCCCAGCCTGCTCCCGAAGATCCCGGATCACACGGCGAATGTTCTGTTCCTCGTTAAATGCGGGAACGATTACCAGAAGTTCCCGGGGGTTCAGTGTCCCGGACATTTTGCCTTCGCCTTTTTTCATCCGGCCCCGCTTCCCTTCTCCTCCGGCCCTTTTCGCAGCCCGTTTCGGATCGCCCGGTCATTCAGCATAAACCACACCGAAAACGTCACCACGCTCACCGCCGCAATCATGTGCATCCCTCCCCGGAACAGCACCACCGCCAGATCCAGGATAAATCCCAACAAAAGTGCCACCGCGTTGTTCCGCATGAACACCCTTTCCCGGTCCATGGCCAGCAGAACGTTCCGGCAGGCCAGACCGGAGAGCATCCGGAACACCAGCGCCGGGCAGAGGATGATGAGAATGGACCGGCTGCCGGTATAGGCCGGCAGAACCCGGGAAATGAAGGGGATGCATGCAGTGACGGGAAGGAGCATCAGGGTGCTTCCCAGAAAAACCCGCCGGAGGAGCTTTCGGTAGCTCTCCCCCAGCTGCTCCGGCGCCTGACGCTTCAGTGTGGGGAAGATCAGGCTGTCACAGGCGCTCAGGGCCGTACAGGCCGCCGTGATCACGTACACGGCAAAGGTATAGGCGGAAAAATGACGGACGTCATAAAACAGCTGGACAAATATACTGTCAATCCCCAGGACCAGACCGCCAATGATCTCCCCCAGCATGACAAAGCAGCCCCGGCGGACGTTTTCCGGCAGCTCGTCCATGGATTCTGTGGCCGGGCGCCCGAAGGTAATTTCCCGGTTCAGGACAGCCAGACACAGTACCATTCCCAGATTCAGACAGGTGATAAAGGTCAGGATGGGCTGCGCATTGGAGGGCCCACGGACCATCTGGAAGGTAAATCCCGCCAGGAGCAGCACATCGTACAGGATCAGGGCCGTCGCATCCGTCCGGAACCGGCCGGAAAAGCGGTCCACCGTGGTATAGTAGTGGCGAAGATTCGTGGCAAACAGGTTTACTGCCACAAAGAGAATCGGGGACAGCCCGCCCCCTCCGAGAAAAAGTGCCAGGGCAAGGATCAGCCCGATCCCCGCCTGACTCAGCATCAGGGCCCGGGTAAATCCGCGAAACAGCCCGTACGGGAGCCGTCCATAGTCAAGATGTCCGTACCGCAGCGCCACCCCGTTCACAAATCCCAGGTGAAACAGACTGGCATACCCGATATACAGCGTATACGTCCGATACCCCGCATAGGTCTCCACGCTTACGCACATGGGCATCACCAGCCCGATCACAACTGCGGTCATCAGGTTAAACAGATTTCCGGCAATCACCAGGGCCGCATCCCCGGAGGGGTTAAACCTTTCGCCCATCTTCCCTCTCACACAGCCTGAGCAGCTGCTCTGCCGACCCGGCCCACGAATACCGCCCCAACAGCGCCGCCCGCACCTCCGCTCCCGGAATCTGTTCCGATTCCCGGTCCGGCACCTGCCAGGTCGTCCTCGGGTCCACGTAAACCGCCGCGTCGCCGTACACCTCCCGCAGCACCGGAATGTCCGACACCACGACATATTCCGCACCGGAGGCCAGCGCCTCCAGGGGCGGAAGCCCGAACCCCTCATACAGAGAGGGAAAGAGAAACGCCCGGCAGTGCCCCATGAGCGCCTTTGCCTCCCGGTCGCTGACATACCCGATACACCGGAGATTGGCCGGAACCGTGCCCATGAGCCGCTCCGTCCCCTTTCCCGCAATAACAAAGCATTCCTGCGGGTTCGCCGCAGCCGCCCGGAGGATCCAATCCTGATTCTTGTTCGCGGCTGCCGTGGCCATGGCAAAGAAATAGCCACGCCGCTCAAGATGCAGGCGCTCCAGGACACCCGGATCCGCCTCTATATTGTTCATGTGCTGCCAGCCGCAGGGGATGACGGCAATCCGCGCCTCCGGTACCCCGTATACCCGGCTGATTTCAGACCGGGAAAACGCGGAAACCGTCACCATCTGCATCTCCGAGTCCATGATCGCCCGGTACATTATCCGCCAGAGACATTCCGAAATCCGGCCCCGACACCCGGTCCGCCAGAACTCCGGATTCACCCGCATGCTGATGTCATGCAGATACGTAACCCCGCGCCGGTACAGAACCGGCACCGCGTTTTCAAAGAAAAGGCCGACTGCTCTGTGCCTGGCCAGATACAGAGCCAGATCCACCTGCTCCCAGAGATATCCCCGGCAGTGCCCGAAACGTACCACCTCAATCCGGGTAAAGCCCTCCGGCACCGGACAAAAGGCAGGAATCAGCAGCTGAAACTGTCCCGGCTCCGCAATCCGGTCCAGTTCCCGGACCAGGCAATTTGCCACACGCTGGACCCCCGTCATGGTCCGGGTAAAGAAAATGCCGTCTATGACGATCATGTCAAACACTTCCTGTTCCCGCTCTCTCGGGTTTGATGCTTTCGCTGCGCCAGCTGACGCTTCGCGTCAGGCCCAGTCTATATACGAAACCTGATCTTTCGGCACCGGAACTTTCCGCATTGCAGGCTCTGTCTCCTGACGCTTCGCGTCAGGCCCAATGCGCCAGCAACGCTTCATACATGCGGACATAGGCATCTATGGACGGCTCCCGGTCAAAGTGCTTTTCCGGAATCTCCTCAAAACCGGTGACCCCGTTTTCCAGGTAGCCGCGCAGCTTTGCCGCCAGGTCGCCGGCATCTCTGTTTCGGAAAAAACAGACCCGGCCAAAGGCCACCTCCGGCAGTGATCCGGCATCTGAGCAGATCACGGGCCGCCCGTAGTGACAGGCTTCCACCGCCGCAAATCCAAATCCCTCCGTCACAGACGGAATGACACACAGATCCGCCTCTGAAATCACCCGAAGCAGCTGATTCCGGGGCAGGGAATTCCGGATCTGAACGACATCGGAAAGGCCCTCGCGCTGAATGAAATCCAGCACCTGCTGCCGGCCCTTTTCCGGGGCAGAAGAAAGAATCATGCAGATCCGGGCTCGCCCGGCCCGCAGCCGATCCTCTACCCTTTTCACGGCATCCAGCAGGACAAATACCCCTTTGATGGCCGCCGGCCGGCTGAAATACAGGATTCCCCTCTCCCCGGTTTCAAGTCCAAACAGCTCCCGGAATCCGGGCTCCGCCGCCTCCAGGGCCGCCCCCTCCGGAAACTCCAGAAAATTCGGAATCATAAAGACACGGCCGGGTCTGCGGCAGATTTTTCGGTAATCCCTCTCCGTGGAACGGGAAACCGCATGGACATTCCGGGCAAAATGCAACAGCACGCGTTCATAGCACATAAAGCACAGTGCTTTCAGGGGATTCGGTTCAAACAGATGCCACTTGTCCCCCATGACCTCATGAAACGTCACCACGCAGGGCCGCTTGGCCCATCTGGCCGCGAGTATTGTCCTGAGTGCTGTGGAATAGATGGAGGTATGGACTACATCACACCACCCAAGAACCTCCCGAATGTCCCGCACCCGCAGAACCGGCTGCCCGAACAGGGTCCGCCAGTTGCAGTAGGTTACCTCAAATCCATCCATCTCCCGGCGACCCGTGATCCCGCCCGAATTGCCGGTCACGACCCGCACCTGGTGGCCTCTTTCCGCCAGTGACTGGCACACCGCCAGAAAAAGCTGCTCCCCACCGCCGATGTGCGGCGGGAAATGCGGGACGATTACGGCAATTTTCACGTTTTCACTCCATTCCAATCTGTTCCGAGAATCCGGACCGTGCAAACGTCCGGGGCCACCAAGTCCTTTCATTCAGAAGCGGACGAAAGGTCAAAGGACGTGATCCGTCCCGGTTCAGTCCGGAAACCGCATCTGCCTCACCAACTCCGTAAGGCCTGAACAATGTGCCCCGATCCGGGCATTTACCTTGCCTACCGTAAAAGACTTCTCAGGATCAATCCTTTGCCCCTCTGCATTCAAAAACGCCTCTACGCCGGTTCCGGCCGGGATATACCCATCCAGGGCCGCGCCTTCCCTGACCAGCAGGGTATCCAGCCGCCGGCGAATTTCCTCCTCCGGGAAAGTGTCCATTTCTGTTTCCACAGCAAAGACAAGGCAGCCACCGGCATTGATTCGCCGGACCGCCTCCCCCGCACCGGGCAGAAGGGCGAAAGCATCCGGGCTCCGGAAACGGATCAGGAGGTCCCGGTCAATGAAGACCGCCCTCTGCCGGTTTCGAACATGTCGCGCTTCCATCACCCCGGATGAAAAGTCCCGGCACACCCGCCCATAGCGCTCCGGCGTTCCCATATCCCTTGCATATTCCCAGGAAGGATAGCAGATCATCTCCCCGGTGGCACAGAGCGGTTTCAGCACCTGCCGGTCCAGATCCACCGCACCGACAAAGGTGCCGGCCTGCCGGGAAAGAATCGCCGGATCCAGGATGTGCAGTCCGGCATTGACACAGTTTCGTGCCCATTCAGGCCTTTTTTCCTCCGGAGTCAGCCACTCCCGGACAATCCCCTCCGGAGAGGTGATGAGGAGACTGCTGTCCCCGGGATGATCGTTTCCGTGGGCCAGCAGCGTGACAGGGTAGCCCTGCTTTCGGTGGAAGTCCGCAAAACGCCCAAAGTCCACCTCAAAGATGGAATCGGCGTTCATCAGGAGGAACGGCTCTGTGCCAAGCCGGGGCAGAAGGCCAAACAGGGCGCCGGCCGTCCCGAGCGGTTCCCGTTCCACCACATAGTCGATGTGAACGCCCCACCGGCGGCCATCCCCAAAGGCGTTCATGATCTGGTCCGCCCGGTAGGACACGGTCAGGATCAGGTCGGTCAGCCCCTGCTCCCGAAGTGAACAGATCTGCCACTCTAGGACCGGCCTGCCTCCAATGGGAATCATGGGCTTGGGAAACTCCGGAAACAGCGCCTGCATGCGCGTTCCCCGGCCACCGGCCATTATGACTGTCTTCATACGCCTCCACGCCATTACTGTTGTCCGGTCCGGGTCCTAACCAGTAATTCTCAACGGAAAATTCTCGTCAACCGCTGCACATTGACAGGCCTGACCTATAGTCAGCAACCCGGTCTCTCGGCACTGTTACCGATCCGTTTTTCCTACCAGACACATTTTCTCTTCACGTTAGACCTAATCAGTCTCACGTCCTGCACTCGGGAAAAAAACCGCTGTTCGCGGACAGCGGGACTATAATATCTACAAATATTTCCGGTCCAAGTACACAATCAAGGCTTTATCAATTGCAACAATTACGCTCCACCAACACTGCTGCGCAACATATGGATAACATGTGCCATATGTTCCTCAAAGTCTTTTTTTACCTCACATTCCCAGATAACTATGACATTCCACCCTAAACGTTCGAGCTGTTCCCGATGTTTTTTGTCATTCATAACGTTGTATTCAAATTTCCCGGCCCAAAACTCCACGTTAGATTTAGGCATTGACGCATACTTACAGTTCTCATGTCTATGCCAAAAACAGCCATTCACAAATATCACAGATTTATATTTGGGCAATACAATGTCTGGCTTTCCCGGTAGCTTGGAGACATTTTTACGATATCGGAACCCTTTCTTGAAGAGGTATTTACAAACTTTTTCTTCAGGCTTCGTATTTTTACTATGGATATGCGACATGTTCTCGCTTCGGGCTTCCTTCGTTCTGTTATCCATCTCTAATACCCTATCTTCATTGGATCCCGTTTTCTTTCAGTTTTGCCGCAACAAAAACGATTTCTTTAACTTGACGTGATGACAACTCGGTATACTCAAAGTTACAGTATTTCACCGCGTTTTCAAGTATTTTAACATCTGAGTATGATAGTACACCCTGTTCTTTTCCTCGTTCAATGCATGATTTCCAATAATCCGCCCCCTTATTAAATATGCTAATTTCGTCCTGAATACCCGAATCAAACTTCTGTTCTTTCTTAGCTCGCACCTGTTCCACTAATTTTTCAGAAGGAGACATTAACGCGTTATAGCATTCTTCTGGAAGAGTATATTTCAACTTTGAAATCGTTGACCAGCATTCACTCCGTTTACAATATGTTTCAATATTTGACGTCGGTCTGTTTTCGTCATACATCGCATTAAAAACCAACTCAGCTATAGATGCTATAGCGCTATCAAGGCATTCCGGAACACTCTGCCTGTCCCAAATCATCCTGTAATTGACGTCTAAATTTTTCTCCTTCGCGAGATGTACAAGCTTAGAAAAAGTGTAAGCAACCAGTTGTGGTCTATAAGCCCGACGTTCTTGATACCATGTCTGATCGGATATTATTGTACCAATATGCTCAAACAAAATCTTCTTTCCTATCAGTTCCTTAAAATATAGTTCGTTAAAAACAGAGTTGTCTTTGGCCCATTGTATGATCATTTTATTATGGAAATGCGCTGCGTTAACTTCTCCACCCCAGGACACATAATGAGGAAGCATGTCGGCAGCGTTAGCATACTTTGCCAAATCCGTCAATGTAAACTTTTGGGCCTTAGGTCTCACCTGTTTGTATCCATCTCTCTGCTTTTTGGTCATTTGCATCAAAGGCTGTTCATACTGTCCCCGTGCCCTTTCGAAGAACCATAGCTGCTGAACAATTTGTCCGGATGCAAGCGGCGCATAAACTTTTCTTGAATATTCTTCTATTCGTACATAGAAAGGATGGCTCGAATTCAAATCAGCAGTTTTCACTTTATTCTGGCTGTTTGCATATGTTGCAATAGACCTTATTAACTCCGGGTCCGCATCACGAAGCACAGTCAGCTTCATTTGAACATATATTCCCGACAAATCTGCATTATTCTTTATACTTGTAGCTGCCAGGGTAGCTGTTGTCTGTCCGCCATTAATAATCTGAAGATTTGTAAATTCAGTAATTACATAACACTCATCTGTTTTCTCAGTTTTTATTTCTTTTGCAGTTGTTGATATCCCGTTATTGTAAGTAAAGAATCTAGCTTTTTCATTCAGAATGGTTCCTCTGATACCTTTATTCACCCCACCATTGAACTTCAAAAATGATCTGACATTCGACTCGAGCAAAACCTCACTGTATTTCTTGTATATTTCAGCAAGAAAGAAACCGGGCACAATCGCCAAGTATGAATCATACTGATCAGTTTCAATGTCAGCCTTTATACAGGGAATCCCATGTATACCATAATCAGCACATTTAATGACGATATCTTCTTTTTTAAACCCGACCATCTTTGAACGATATATTTTTTCTATATCCAGAACATCGAGTACAACAGGTATACTCCTTCCTGCGAAGGAAAAATCCTGCAAAGAAAGAGTTTTAACTGCAGTACTCAGATGGTCAGTGCTAATTATAAACAAATGAATTTTACCAATGGATACGAAATTGTTTTTTATATCTCGAGCCAATTGAACCGCCGGATCTGCTTGTTCAGCATTTTTAAAATGATCTTTGAGCGCATTCTCTAAAAAGCTGAGAAGAAGCTTGGTCTTTTGGATAATGAAAGAATTGGTAACGCTTTTTTCATCCCCCTGATTATAATCCGCGAACAAGAGATTCAGCGTATTAAAAGGTAAATCGAGGTATGCCGCATCAACACGCATACTTTTTGATCCTCTACTATATTCGTAGTAGCAATGATCCATACCATTTACCAAGTTGTAATCATTCTGCAATATGTCAACAGCACTATCAATAAACACCTCAATAGGATATCTTGATGTGTTTACTGCCTCCGCATTAATGTCTTCATTGATGTAACTCTCCCTAAACTCTTCAACGCTGATCATTTCATTCCTCCGAAAAACGTTCTATGGCAGCTAATGCAATTTTATACGATACATCTGCAATCTCGGGATAAGGAACATCATCGGGAGTAATTCTTGGAAATCCGGGCTCTACACGATATTGTTTTAGTTTTTTTACATCAAACTTCAGAGCAAACGCCTCATCCGCAACACTCACACCATAAGATGACACCTTTTCTAACAGTAGAGTTTCCATCGCCACATCTCCGATAGAAGTGAGAAGAGTCGTTAAAATCTCAGAAATGCTCGATTGTCCATTTGAAAACTCTGTAGGCATTCTTTCCACCCTAATCACAGCAAGCCTTCCCGGAGACGTAGACGCCAGTTGCGTCAAAGATGAAATAGTAACACTTGGTGATAAAACTCCAACAGTCTTAACCTCGTACCAATCAGTATTAACTGCAAAATCTTTACTTGTTGATTCTGCGCCTCCCCATGCTGAAATAGCTCTTTCCACTCCATATTTTTTCATCATAAAATTTTTCAAAAAATAGAGTTCTCCAAAAAGCCCCTGAACTTTTTCTTTATCTATTGCAGAAGATGACGCGTTCTTAAAAAGGATTCCCCAACTCAAATAACGCCGTTTGAGTTTTACAAGAGCTTCCGATTCATTGGAAGACCCAGCCGCCACTTCTAACATGTTTTTGCAAAATGCAAAGAAAGCGGATTTTACTTCATTGTTAAGCAAATCAAAACATAACCAATAGACTTTAGGACCTTCCGGGCCTTCCACGATCCTGAGAACTTTTGTAGACTTTAATAAAGGTGGTTGAATCTTACAAAGAAACGCCAGGCGAAGGTAACCATCGTGACTGACTCCATAAAACACTTCAATCGGAGACTCTATTTTCAGTTGGCGCTGCTCTCCTGGCTGACATACAAACGACGCGTACAAAGATTCCAAATCAATCATCATCATTGTCTCCGTCTTCATCGTCAAATTCAAGGTTTTCGCTTAACTGATTCAGCTTGACCACATTTGCTCTGTAAACAAGCTTCTCCTCAGATTCTTTTTGGGGAAATCCCACCGCAAATGCCATCAGGGGTACATCGGAAGCCAGGGATTCTCTCGCTCTTTTTTCAGCCTCAGAACTATTGTCACTTACTTTCAAGTCTATTGGATAAACTATTAGTATCGGTTTTGTTCTCAGCTTCAAGTAATCTTTTACAGAAAGTGCTTTATGCGGTCTATTCTGAGGATCTTCAATATCTTTTCTGCTTAAGATAGACTCTTTCAGTTCCTTACTTAAATTTAACCCTGCATCAAATATATTCGGTTCAACTACCCGGTTATTGCCTCCGCCAATTCGGATATACTCGCTGTTCTCGATCATGCGAAAACTACGTTCTACACCTTTCACTTCGTGAAAAGACACTTTATCGGAATATCCGGATGCTATGACAGCATCCCACAAAGGGAATGTTTTACTTTGCCGTATATACTCTGACAGCCCTTCTATATCAAATTTTTTATTTACATATGGAATTTTCAGACTCTGAATCAAATCTGCAATTTTCTCCTGAGATACATCAAGGGCCATATAACGTCCATTGACGTCCGTAAAAGTAACTTTATCGCAAAAAGCCTCTACAGCGTCCATGTTTTCTTTGTTAATTCTGAGATCTTTCGAAACTTTCGAGGTATCGGCATAAACACCCCCATAATTCAAACGTATTTCAATAGTATCGGTTCCTCTCATTTTATTTTTCGCCGTAATGAGCATAGTTGTCTCGAGTGTATCAGGTGATTCCCTGACCATCAATCCAAAGTCCCTCGGCTTTTTACCCTGCCGTTCCATTTCAGCAAACTGTTCTTTCAAATCTTCAACCGCTTCAAGAGCAGCATCGAATCTGTCAATATTTTCACGGGTAAGATATACTCGGCACAGATCTTCATATCCTGGGCGATAGCCAAACCATCTGCACATCTGCAAAAGTGTATCATATGTTCCGGCGTTGCGGTTGTAATAGCTAGTCATCAGCCCCTCAAGAGTTAAGCCGCGAGAAAGTACCATGCCGCCTATAGCTATAACACGTGCTCCTTTTTCGTCAAAATCCTCATAATCAAACCTCTTTTTCCTTTGATGATTAATAAAATCCATCTTCCCATTTTGGGAATTTATTACTGCGATTTTGACTTGCTTAATTTCATCATACAGACCGGCCTGTATTTGCTCCCACCCAACCGGCGGATATCCTTCTTCCTGATTCCCCAATCGTACTGATTTGTAAAAATCGGACATGAAATGATCATAGATTGCCTTCATATCACTGTTCGCAATAAATGATTTGAAATCAGATGAACTAAGTTGCTCAATTTCATTCTGCAGTTTAGAAATATAATCCGTGATTTTTTCTCTAATGTCATCCTGCACCAAATTAAATCTCGTTATATTGATCATCATAGATCTATGCTTAGTTCCATGACCGCGAAGATTGCGAATAACACAGTTTATTAAAAATTCATGTATTGCTTCTTTAAGAGAGTCCGAAATTTCAGTAAAGTGGGTGTATTTCTCGTGAATAACAGGAAAAAAGTTGCGCTCGGATTCCTTTAATTCACGAAGACACAAAGGAAGCATCTCTTGCTTAGGAAACACTTTCCTTCCTCCGAAGTAACTATCGGACGAATTCAGCTGTACAATAAAATCGCTTGGAAAAAGATCAAGATTGTCATCGTCTTCATCATACGGATTGATAAACACATTTGCAAATGGTGTGGCTGTAAAGCCTACATAGCTTGCAATGGGAAACTTGTTGAAAATATTTCGTATACATTTGTTGATAGTCGTAGGATTGTCAGAAGATTTGGACGTGTTTGGCGAAGCGTTATCCGCTTCATCATCAATGATAAGAATACTCTTCGAATCCATCCCTTGCTGTGACAATTCCGACTGAAGCCTGTCAGCAACACTTTCCAGAATACTCTTGACTTTTTTTATTACAAGAATAACAGGTTTGTTAAAATCTCCAATCGATGCGTTTAGATTTTTCTGGATAAATTTTGCAAAATCGTTGCGCTGATTCGTAAAAGGAACTGCAAAATGATCCTGGACGCCTAACCCAACACCCATATACTGGATTGTATCCCCAATCGTATCACTCTTGGCTCCGATCACGCCTGCATCAGTTCTTTTCTGAGTTTGAATACGTAATGAGTTGGTGTTGCCGGCCAACAAAACGACTATCTTGTACCCATAATCATACGCCATGTTAATAAGTCCAAGATAGTTTGCCGTCTTACCAGACTGTACATCGCCAACTACAAGGCCTCTTTTTTTATCATACCCTGCAGTATTTTTGGGATTTGCACACGAAGAGAGAATTTTTTCACAAACGTATTCGATATTATTTATTGCTTTAATCGAAAATCCTTCACTGCTAAGATATATTTTATATCGGGTAAAATAAGAGTGTGAAATTTTGCTCTTAACCTTATTAAGCCAGTATGTGCTTGTTTTGTCTCGATTTAACACGTTAGGATAGTAAGTTTGAATTCCAACTTCAATTTCATACATATCCACTACGGCATCAAGAATTAGTTCACGCTCATTGGGCGTCCTAAGTGAAACGTTTCTCAGTGTAAAATGAAGCACAGCGTCTGCTTCATCAAGCAACTCGGAATGTGTCTTTTTTTCACCCCGAATATCAATTTGCATAAGGTCCGAAGTTTTCTTTATCACTTCGTAATATCTGGTTTTGATATCATCCATCTTTAAAAATCCTCCGTTTTATTTCTTCCTTCCGTTTATACACGTGAATTCTGCTGTTTTTGAGATTGTAGTTTTTGAATTATTATTTCCAACACTTTTATATTCATCTTTTGCAATGAAAAACACGCTCTTA
>JAFUBF010000229.1 GCA_017460325.1 Clostridia bacterium
ATGATGCCCAATTCGGCCGGATCACAGTTTTTTGTCATGGTGGCAGATGCACCGCACCTTGACGGGTCCTATGCAGCCTTTGGCCGGGTAACAGATGGAATCGAAACGGCGGACCATATCGTCAGCAAGCCCACCAATTCCATGGACAAGCCGCTTGAGCCGCAGACCATCAAAAGCATCCGCGTGGAGACGGGTGGGGTGGCCTATCCGTTCAAGAAGATCGAAAGATAACAGATCGAAAGATAACGGGGGAAAACTGTGGAAAAGCGTAAAGTAGTCCTTCGCGTCATGGGAAAGGAGTATACGCTGGTAACGGATCAGCCGGAGGACCAGCTGGGCCGTATTTCAGGATATGTGGATCGCCGTATGCGGGAACTGGCCATCATGACCCGGGCGAATGAAAGCATGATTCCGCTCCTGACGTGTATGACGCTGGCGGAGGAACTGATCAGTTCACAGAATGAAAACAAACGTCTGATACGTGATCTTTCCATGATGCAGGATCAACTGCAGAGGGAGAAAGCTTCGGTTAAATGACGAATATTGAGAAAGCGAAAATACCTGTACCGGTGTTTTCGCTTTTTTCGGAGGAACAGATGGAATTATTAGCACCGGCCGGAAACCGGAAAGCACTGGATGCTGCCATTGCAGCCGGTGCGGATGCCATTTACCTTGGCTATACGGCTTTTTCCGCCAGAAGCTATGCGGGGAATTTTGATGAAAAAGGACTGGTGGATGCGGTCCGTGCAGCCCATCAGATGGGACGCCGGATCTATGTGACGGTGAACACCCTGGTCAAAGAGGAGGAACTGCCGGAGCTGAAAGAGGCGCTGGCGGTAATCCGGGATGCCGGAGCAGATGCCATTCTGGTGCAGGATCTGGGTGTTCTCCGGGTGGTACGGCAGCATTTTCCGGACCTGGCCGTGCATGCCAGCACACAGATGACGGTCAACAATGTCCAGGGCGTGGAGCTTCTCCGGGACCTGGGCATCCGGCGCGTCGTTCCGGCAAGGGAATGCCGCCTTGCAGAGCTTCAGGTCATGGCAGATACCGGGGTGGAAATCGAGGCATTTGTCCATGGGGCGCTTTGCGTCTGTGTTTCCGGCCAGTGCCTGTTTTCCGGCATGATCGGGGGCCGAAGCGGAAACCGCGGGAAGTGTTCCCAGCCCTGCCGCCTGCCGTATACACTCAGTGACGGCACCCACGGGTATCTTCTGTCCCCCCGGGACCTCATGCTGATTTCGCGGGTCCGGGAACTGCGGGAGGCGGGAATTGCCTCTCTTAAAATTGAGGGGCGGATGAAGAGTCCTGAGTATGTGGCGACGGTGACGGATGCCTACCGCCGTGCTCTGGATACGCCCGGACCGATCCCTGAACAGGATCTTGCCGGGCTCCGGCAGATTTTCAATCGCGGAGGGTTTACGGAAGGGTACGTGTTTTCGCAGAATCATCGTGCCCTCATGAGCTGGGAAAAGCCGAATCATCAGGGAATCCAGGCAGGAACCGTGACCGGGGTGTCCGGGAAGCGCGTGACGATGATGGCGGAAATGGATATTGATCCGGGGGATATGTTCCAGATTCGAAGCGGTTCCAGGGAACAGGAAACGGTCTACAGTGGACCCGCCGTCCGGAAAGGCCATTCCTTTACGCTCAGTATCGAGAAGGAACCACCCAGACCCGGGGACAGGATCTGGCGGCTGGTCAGTGTCCGTCTGAATGAGCGTGCCCGCGCTTTCAGGCCCACGGAGCGTCCGCGGATTCCGGTTCAGGCCAAGTTGGAAGCCGTTCCGGGGACACCGGCCATTCTCACCCTGACCGATCCCCAGGGACGGACGGGCCAGGCACAGGCCACGACGCCGACACAGCCCGCCGAAACAAATGCTCTGACAGTAGAGGGAATCCGGAAAATCCTTGGAAAGCTCCGGGAGACGCCCTATACGCTTGCCGGGGTCGAGCTGATCGGAACCGGGGCCTTCCTTCCGGTGAGCGAACTGAATGCGCTTCGGCGTGCAGCCATATCCAGCCTGATGCAGGTGGACCGTGCAGAGGCCATAAGGATTGTGGAGCCGGTCCTGCCGGCCCGTGAATCCGGCCTGATTGCCGTCACGGAAAATCCGGAGGAGGCGGAGCAGATGCTGGCGGCAGGGGCGGATCAGGTGGCCTGGTATCCCAGGGACTATCGGATTTCCTCCCTGGAGGACATGGCGGACAGGCTGAAAGTACCGGTAATATTTGTACTGCCTCAGGTGACGGAAACGGCGGAACTTGAGACACTGGCGGAATTCGTCGGTCATTTCAGAGACAAATTCCGTGCGGTTCAGGTGAACAACATCGGCCAGATCCACGTCGGCTGGCCCGTGCCCATGACCGGCGGGCAGGGGCTGAATGTGATGAACTCCGAATGTGCCAAAATGCTGACACAGCTGGGCCTTTCCCGGCTGACCGTGTCCTGTGAACTGAACGCCGGGGAAATCCGCCGTCTTCTGGAGGCAGGTGGAAACTATGAACTGGAGTGTTACGGACGGGTTCAGTTGATGCTGCTTTCGCACTGTCCGAAACGGACAAAGGCCGGAGACCGGCATACCGACGGAAACTGCAATGCCTGCGAGGCATCGGATGGCTGGTGCGAAACTCTGAGGGACCGGAAGGGCATGAATTTTCCTCTGCGACGCATCAAAATGCAGGATCGGTGCCAGATCTCCCTTTACAACAGTGTGGTGACGGATATGGCCAGACACGGCCGCGTCTTACGTTCCCTGAACTGTATGTGGCGCCTCCTGTTTACCGATGAATCGCCTGACATGCGGCTTCGGATAATCCGCAATTATCGACAGCTGATGGATACGGGTGACCTGCCGGATCCGCTTCCTGCAGGAACCGGCGGGCATCTGATGCGTGGGGTGGAATAAACGACAACGGATGAGCATATGGAGAGAAAGATGAACAAGAGATCTTTTCATGTTTTGGAGTACGATAAGATTATTGAACAGCTGAAAAGTCTGTGTGTATCGGACATGGGCCGCGAGCTGGCGGGTGCGCTTCTTCCTCAGTCAGATTATGAGGAGGTCATGCAGCGTCAGGAGGAGACGGCAGAGGCGGAGGGATTTCTCAGCCGCTCGGGCGGAACACCTGTGATCTTTTTCCCGGATGTACGGACAACGCTGCGTCTGGCTGAAATCGGCAGCACCCTCTCACCGAAAATGCTCCTGGATATCGCGGCTGTGCTTCGTGCAGCCAGGGCGGCAAAAGAACCCCTGGTCCATTCCAAAAACGATCCCGGTGTGATGCCCCGGCTGATCGCCAGTGCCGGAAACCTGGGAACGCTCCGGGAAATTGAACAGGCCATTACGGATGCCATTCTGAGCGAAGAAGAAATTGCAGACCGGGCCAGCCCGGAACTGTACAATATCCGCCGGAAAATCCGCACCTGCAATGAACGGATTCGGGAAAAGCTCAACGGAATGATCCACAGTGCCACGTTCCAGAAGTATCTGCAGGACCCGATCGTCACCATGCGTTCAGACCGGTATGTCCTGCCGGTGAAACAGGAATACCGGCAGATGGTACCCGGGATCGTGCACGATCAGAGCACCACGGGGGCCACGGTTTTTGTCGAGCCAATGGCCGTTGTGGAGATCGGGAATGAACTTAAGCAGCTGGTGGCCGCGGAGAAGGTGGAGATTGAACGCATTCTCAAAGCCCTGTCTGCGCGGATTGCCCCCGAGGTGGGAACCATTGAAACGGACCTGAACGTCCTGGCCTTCCTTGATTTCACCTTTGCCAAAGCCCTTCTGGCTCACGAAATGCATGGCCAGGCCCCGCGGATCAACCGGGAGGGCATCATCCGGATTCTGCGGGGCCGGCATCCCCTCATCGATCCGGCAAAGGTGGTCCCGCTTGACATTCACCTGGGGGACCAGTTTACGACACTGGTGATCACAGGACCGAATACCGGCGGAAAGACGGTTTCACTGAAGACCGTGGGTCTGTTTTGCGCCATGGCACAGGCCGGCCTGCAGGTATCGGCGGACTACGGAACCACGCTGCCGGTTTTTGATGAAATCTTTGCGGATATCGGAGATGAACAGTCCATCGAACAGTCCCTGTCCACCTTCTCCGGGCATATGCGGAACATCGTCCATATTCTTGAAAATGTCACGCCGGATTCGCTGGTCCTGTTTGATGAGCTCGGCGCGGGGACGGATCCGACGGAGGGCGCGGCTCTGGCCCAGTCCATTCTTTCCTGCCTGCTCAAAATGCGGACCCGGACTCTGGCCACGACCCATTACAGTGAGCTGAAAGAATATGCCATGACCACGCCGGGAGCGGAGAATGCCTCCGTCGAGTTTGATGTGGCAACTCTGGCACCGACCTACCATCTGCTGATCGGGATTCCGGGAAAATCCAATGCCTTTGAGATTTCGAGGAAACTCGGTCTGCCGGAGTCAATCATTGACGGCGCCAAGGAGCTCCTCAGCAAGGATCAGATCCGATTTGAGGATGTACTGGCCAATGCGGAGTCCTATCGCCAGCAGGCCGAACGGGAACGCGAACTGGCGGAAAATGCCCGTCTGGAAATGACCAGTCTTCGCAATCAGGCGGAGCTGGAGCGGAAAAAGCTGGAGGAGCAGAGGGAACGCCTGACGGCCAAAGCCCGGGAGGAGGCAAAGCGGATTGTGGAAAACACCCGCCGGGAATCCGAGACCCTGATCGAAGAGCTTCGGAAGCAGAGAAAGGCCGGGAGCGGGATTCAGGAGCACGAGGTTCAGCGCTACCGTCAGCAGATGGATCAGCTCCGGAACCAGGGAGAGGAGCAGGAGGCCGCGCCTGCGGAGACGCTTAAATCGGTGTCAGTGGGGGACATGGTGCATATCATTTCCATGGATACGGATGCCACCGTGGTCTCTCTTCCGGATGCCAAGGGGTATGTCAATCTCAAGGCCGGCATGATGCGGATGCGGGCGCAGCTTTCGGACCTGCGCAGCATGACCAGCAGCGAAAAGAAAATCCGGAAGGAAAAAACACGTCACGAGCAGAAAGCGTCCGGCGGAACAAACCGCGTCAGTATTACGCAGCGCACCGTGCGCCGGGAACTGGATGTCCGCGGACTTGCAGCGGATGAGGCGATTCCGGAGGTGCAGAAATTCCTCGATGATGCCACCATTTCCTCTCTGGGGGAGGTCTGCATCATCCACGGGGTCGGAACCGGTGTACTGCGGGCGAAGATTCAGGAGTATCTCAGGCGGCACCATGCAGTCGTTTCCTTCCGTGCCGGACGGTACGGGGAAGGGGAAGCGGGTGTAACCATTGTGACGCTGAAGTGAGCTTGGACAGGTTGCGAAGCGGATTTTCGCACGGACAGGGGAGAGAGGACGGAATAGAACCGGCCGGAGGCAGGAATCGGCGTATTTTACGGCTTCCGGACACCAAAAAGGCCCGGAAACGCCTTTTATTTTCGAATTG